>NZ_CP126149.1:0-77613 GCF_030126985.1 Sagittula sp. MA-2
GGGTCATCAGATCTTGCGCCGATGCTTTGCCCAGCGGATGCACCGCCGCCACCTCGGGCTCGCCCATGGTGATCGTGCCGGTCTTGTCCATGGCCAGTGCAGTGGTCTTGCCCGGTGCCTCAACATATGCACCGCCCTTGATCAGCACCCCGGCCCGCGCTGAGGCGGTGAGTGCAGCGACGATGGAGACCGGTGTCGAGATGACCAGAGCGCATGGGCAAGCGATCACCAGCAGCACGAGTGCATTGTAGAACCAATAATCCCAGGCCCCCCCGAAAATGAGCGGCGGCAGCAGGGCAATTGCAATGGCGAGAGCCATGACGATAGGCGTATAGATGCGGGCGAATTTCGCCACCCACTGCTCCACCGGCGCGCGGCGGGCATGGGCGTCGCCGACCATGCGGATAATCTTGGCCAACACGGTGTCCGAGGCGGCCTTCGTGGCGCGCACCGTCAGTGTGCCTTCGCCGTTGATCGTACCGGCATAGACTTCGTCGCCCCGTTCCTTTGGGACCAGCGCACTCTCTCCGGTGATCGGCGCCTGATCGACGGCCCCTGCCCCATCGACAACCTCACCATCCAATGGGATGCGGTCTCCGCCGCGCACGATGAAACGTGCGTTGATAGCAACCGCAGAAGCCGGAACGTCCGCTTCCGAGCCGTCATCATGAAGAACTCTTGCCGTCGGCGGCGCGAGGTCGAGCAGAGCTGAAACCGCATTCCTCGCACGCCCGACGCTCCAGCTTTCGAGGTAGAGCGAGAGCGAAAAGAAGAACGCGACTGTCGCCGCCTCGAAAAATTCGCCAAGCCCGATGGCACCGGCCACGGCGACCACCATGAGCAGGTTCATGTCGGGCGACAGCCGCCGAGCGGACGACCATGCCTTGGGTGCCACGAGCCAGACACCGAACAGGATCGCAACCGCGAACAGCCCTGCCTCGACCAGTGGCATCGGCGCTTCGCCGTGACCCGCGAAGAGGCCGAGCGCCCCGCCCATGCCGGTCTCGATGATGTGCCACAGAAATCCCGCGGCCCAGAAGCCTCCACTGAGCGCCGTAAACAGCCGCTGTCTTGCAAGATGGGCCGCCTGGTCGACCGACGCGTTCTCGGCATCCCAAGGCTTGGCGGTCATGCCGGTGCTTGCGACCAGTTCTGCAATTTCGCCGTCCGATAAACTCTTGGCGCTGTCGAGAATAGTCATCCGCCCATTGATCACGTCGAACGCGAGATGCTCGGCCCCGCCGATCTTCGGGCCGACCACCTTGTTCAGGATTGCTACCTCCTCGGCGCAATCGAGGCCGGACACCTGAAAACTGCGCCCGCCCGCTGGCGCGGGGGTCGCCGGAACGATGTCGCCGCACGTTCCGGCGCTCCCGCAGCAGCTGCCGCCGCTTGTCTGGGCATCTTCGGCGTGATCGTGGTCGTGACGATGGGTGTCGGGCGGCATGAATGGACCTCTGGATTCGGGTGCTTTACCATGACATAGCCCCTACAGTAGCTAGAGCTTCAAGAGCAAAATACGGTGGTATTTCAGTTTGTTTTATTGCTAGAGGATGCGGCGACCGGCTCCATCACGCCTTGAGGCATGAAAAGCCGATGCAAAGAAAAACAGACACGAAAGGAAGCTTGATGCGGGTTTTGATGCTGAAGCAAAAAATAATTGTTGCAGTGGCGCTGTCTCTTACGGCCGGGTGCGCAATCCAGCCGACTGGACCGGGCGACTCGGCAGACCGGCGGGGCAAAGTTCCCGAAGCCGTGATTGCAATGGCTGCCCCGGATCAGGATGTTGCAACCGCGCGCTTGGTGCCCGAGGACGGGTGCTACTGGTACAAACACAGCGGCCCCGTAGAAACAACCTTGCTGCCGCTGCGCACGGCGAACGGCAATCGTATCTGCACCCCTCGCGAAACTTAATTGCGTTTGCCGTCCGCTGCTTGGCTTAGCTGCGGGCAGTCACGCTGTCCTCCGCCGAGTAAAGATAGGCGGTAGAGCCGGTCTCGACGTTCGGGTAAAGATCATTGATATGAGCCATGACCATCCGTACGCAGCCCGAACTTGCGCGGCCACCGATACTCCGTGGGCTCGGAGTGCCATGGATGCGCAAAAGGGTATCGCGATCCCCGACGTAGAGATACAGCGCCCTCGATCCAAGCGCGTTTTCCGGTCCCGGTTCCATGCCATCGGCAATGTCAGCATAAAGTTCGGGGTCGCGATTGATCATGCTCTGTGTCGGTTGCCAGTGCGGCCACCTGACCTTGCGCTTGATGGTATAGACACCCGGCTCGTAGAGGTTCCCCCGCGCGATGGCCACGCCGTAGCGCATCGCGGTTCCACCCTCTTCAATGTGGTAAAGATATCGTGCGACCGCGTCGACATGGATATCTCCCGGCACGAGACCGGCCTTCGCGACCACACGTTGCGGTAGGAACCGCGGGTGCAATCCCCATGGGTTGGAAGTCTCGGCAACATAACCCTGAGGCGTCACCTGTGCGTCCCATTCAGCCTTCTGAGCCTCGGTGGGCCAAGTGTCGGCAAAAGCCATACCGGGACCGGTCACCGAAAAAAGCGCCGTTGTTGTCTGAATGAAGTGTCGTCTTGTCAGCATTTCGTACCCTTTCGGTTCTCACCGGCGATTGATGGCAAGAACGGTATGTGTTCTCCTTGAACAGATAGGACTTCTAGTGGCTAGAGGTTCAAGGGCAAATTTTCGTAAGTAGACATGCGATCCTTGCAGTTTCCAGTTTGCTAGGGAGGAGAAAACTGCTCGCACAATACCTGGTCCGAAGTTGCGCAGCGACAATTCGTTAAGTCGCAGATTGTCTGGAAATTTAGGCACAGCGGCTTCGATATCGCGACCATGAGATCGGGAACGTCACGGCACAGGGAACTTGCGCCACTCGCAAATGCTAAGATGCCATCTCTGGCTCCGGCTCTCATTCCGTTATTTCGCCCCGTTACAACCTTCACCCACTGGAGCTTCAAGCGATCAATTGTCACAAAAACGTGAGACGAATGGCTAACGAACGCTTTGGGCTGGAAAAGCCTTGTCGCATTCGAACGGAAAGTGGCTTAAACGATCATCTGGGGCGGCACTAAAGCGTGCCAGGTCAAGCCGGTGTCAGCCTCGACAAATGACCTATATTAGGTCAGCTTTCCACATGCGATACCTCCCGTTCCCCGTCACCTCGCGGATCAAACCGCTTGCCTCCATCCATGCGAGATTGCGCTGAACGGCGGCGCGGCTGGCTCCGGTCATGGCCTCAGCCATCGGGGCGGAGACCAAGGGCCATTCCGTGAAAACCTTTCGCAAGGCAACCGGCGTGCGGCCAGATAATTGCGCCATGACGTTTTCTGCCCGCCCGATCCACACTTCAATATCATCAAGTGTTCGCATCGCCGTTAGAATTGCGCTGTTCATCCCATCCAACCAGCGGGCCAAACGCTCGGGTGGCAAGCCCGAAACGCGCAGCCCCCCGGCCCCGGCCATAGCGAGCGGCGCGAAGATGGCACCGCTTCCATCGCTGGTCGCGATCCTAGACGCGGTGACGGCAGCTTCGATCTGGTCGCCGTGGCGTCCGAGGCCCGCCAAGCTCCACAGGTGATACCCCATGCACGCCCGCGTGATCGGGTGGAGACCCTTTGCGGCTGCCATGACGTCCAGCCACCCACCCGCGCGATCCTCGAAACGCTCAGCGCTGTCTTCAATGTTCTCGGGGTCGCGGCGATCCAGAAAAGCGGCCAGGTCAGCCATCGGTCCGGGACCGCCTGTCAAGCGCCGAACAGCCCATCCAACGCGTGCCAAGGCATTTGGGTCATCCTGTGCACCTGACAGCCGCATGGATACCCAGAGCGCCAGACGATCAGTACTCACCCGATCTCCTGCGACCCAGCTGAGGGCCGCTGCCTCGACAAGAGCGAGGCGATGCCGCCAGCCTTCCGGGCCGCGCAGCAGCCGGTCATCCAGAGCTCCCAGGCGTCCAGCCACCTTTGCTAGCCGCGCAGCGTGAACGCCTTCTGCCTTTGCCCAGTCTTCGATGACGGCAGTGTCCGGCGGTTCTGCACGCGGCCCGGGAGGCAAATCATCTGGTTCTTCTTCGAATGGTCCCGGCAGAAACCAGAGATCCTTTTCGTGAGCCTCTGCATCCTCCTCGGTAGTGATGAGGGGGTCGTCGTAACCATCAGTCAAAATAGAGGCTCTCGTATTCATATGTGCAAAATACTTATTTTTTGCACATTACCCAAGTGATTTTGTGGCGGTTGCCTACGCCCTTTATATAGCACGCTCGCGCGACTGCCGGCGGAACCTCTCAGATCGCGCTCAGCGCTAGGGAACCAAGGGTCTTAGGATGAACGCGACGAGAGAGCACCTACTTGCATTCGTTTACAAACGGTCGTTTAGTAGCGATATCTTAAATTGCAAACGGCCCGATTTCATGCCCCTGATAGGCTACGCCCGTGTTTCCACAGAGGATCAGACCCCCCTGCCCCAGTCTGAGGCCCTCCAATCTGCGGGTTGCGTCGAGATCTTCGAAGAGCACGCCTCAGGCGGCAATCGCGCGCGTCCTGTGCTCGCGCGGGTGCTCGAACGCGTCCAGAGCGGCGATACGCTGGTCGTTGTGCGGATCGACCGGCTTGCGCGGTCTCTGTCGCACTTGCTGGAGGTGATCGAACGTCTGGAGGCCAAGGGAGCTTTCTTCCGCTCCCTGCAGGATCCCATCGACACCGCATCCCCGCAAGGCAAGTTCACGCTGCAGGTTCTGGGAGCCGCGGCCGAGTTCGAGCGCGCTCTGATCCGCGAACGCACCAAGGCCGGGCTTGCCTCTGCGCGCGCCAAAGGGCGCGTTGGTGGCAATCCTGGGCTACGCGCCAAGGATCCCGCCGCGCTGCGCAAGGTGCGGCTTGCGCGACAGGACGGCTATATGGAGCGCCTCAACGAGACCGCGCAGGATTGGGTGCCCCATGTGCGCCGCTTGCGGCCGGATATGGCCTGGGAAGACCTGCTGCGGATCATCAATGGCCCCCTGTCCCCAGATCGCCATTGGACACAAAGCCGACTGCTCCGCGCTGTGAAGGCATATGTGCGCGACGGGTTCCTTCCTGCCGAGGTACTTGGGCGCGCCGGACGCCGCGAAACCGATGACCGCCTGCCAGCCATCGTCGCAGCGATCAAAGGCGCGGACCCTGAAATCACGCTGCAGGCGATCTGCGACCGGCTGGAATCGATGCGCGAACGGACCCCTCGAGGTCGTGCCAGCTGGCAGCCGTCCTCGGTCAAAATGTTGCTCGAACGCGCGGAGCGGCTTGGCCTAATCTCATCAGAATCGGCTCACTCCCAACTGTAACTAGCAGAGACTCAAATAGCTGAATCTATCGCTCCAAACATCGTCAGAAGGTCAATTGTGCCATTGGTTGTATGGGTTTAGCCGATACCGTACAAACAATCCTCATGAGTGGCTTGAAGCACGGTCTTGTGGACTTATTGCTATAAAATCAACAACTTGCGGTTATCTTGATGTGACTGTACGTATTGGTGCTGTGGATAACTTTCACACTACATCTAGATTCTTCTTGCCGGACTCACTTGATCGTGGCATTTCCGTTCTGACGGCAAAACGCGTCAGACGCGCTGTACACCGTCAGAATGACCAAGAGCCTCAACAGAGGCCGAGAGTGGGCGGCAGGACATGGATGATCGTAACGTTGGATACGCGCAAGGCATAGGCTCTTCCGACATCGGAGCATTTGCCGACAATCTGGCTGAATCATTGGATCGCCAGATGAAGATCGCTTTCGAGCCCGAAGAACGAAAGTCCCTGCGCCGTTTCAGTTCTACCGAAGTTGCCAGCCTCCTGCGCGTTAGCACATCCAACCTACGCAACCGGCACAAGGACGGCAGCTTCCCAGAAGTTCATACAGACAACCGCGGACACCGGTTCTACACAGCCCAAGAGATCGATAAGCTGCGCGACATTCTGGGGCGCACCGGAAAGAACGCAGAAAGCTACCGCCCCGGTCGACGTGGTGGCGATCGTCTCCAGGTGATATCTGTCGTCAACTTCAAAGGCGGATCGTCAAAAACAACAGCAACGATCCATCTTGCACAACGGTATGCTTTGCGAGGTTACCGAGTGTTGGTCTTGGATCTCGATCCGCAGGCAAGTTTGACCACCTTTTTCGGCTTTCGGCCTGAGCTCGAGTTCGCTGAAGGCGGCACAATCTATGATGCCCTGAGATATGAGGAACAAGTTCCGCTCTCGGCCGTTATCCAAAAAACTTACTTCCATAAGCTCGATATGGTCCCAGCGGGCCTAATGCTCTCGGAATACGAAACTGAGACGGCAAACGCCCTCGCCCGCCGGGTGCAGCCCATATTTGCGGAGCGTCTCGCCTTAGCGCTTGAGGAAGTAGAGGCGAATTACGACATCGTTCTGATCGACTGTCCACCTCAACTTGGTTTTCTTACCCTAACGGCGTTGGCAGCCTCGACGGGGCTCCTGGTAACGGTGGTACCAGGCATGCTCGACATTGCTTCTATGAGCCAGTTCCTCAAGCTTGCTTCGGAAACGGTGAAGGCTGTCGAAGAAGCCATTGGCCGGCGCGTTACCTGGGACTTCGTTAAGTTCTTGATAACGAGATACGAGCCTTCGGACGGGCCTCAGACGCAAATGGCGGGCTACCTGAGATCGATCTTGGCCGGTCAGGTCATGACTGAGCCAATGCTGAAGTCTACAGCAATCTCGGACGCCGGCATGACCCAGCAAACCGTCTACGAAGTTGATCCGAGCCAGTTCATCAGGAAAACGATTGATCGCGCTCTGACCAGCGTGAACGGCGTTGGCGATGAGTTGGAACAAACAATCCAAATGGCATGGGGGCGTCGCTGATGGCCCGAAATATCTTCAATCAGCCTCCAAAGGACGAGAAGCAGAGCGCGGCCCCCTCCCCTACCCCGCCAAAAGCGGCAAAACTGCCAGGATCTGTTGGCGGATTGCGCGACTCTTTGCGCGAGATTACCGCGAATTCCATTAGGGACATCGAGCCCGATCAGATTGACATGGATGGTCTGCGCGATCGGTTGGTACTGGAGGATTCCAGTATTGATGAGTTGGCCGAAAGCATTCGCAAGCATGGGCAACAAGTGCCAATTATGGTCCGTCCATCGGCCCAACCGGACAGATACCGTATCATCTACGGCCGACGCAGACTTGCAGCGATCCGCATGGTCGGCGGAACGGTCAAGGCGATCGTTCGAACCTTGGATGACGACGCATCTCTGATCGCACAGGGCCAAGAGAACAACCTCCGACTAGACCCGTCTTTCATCGAGAAATCTCTTTTTATCAAAGAGATGCAGGAATCAGGTTACAAGCCAAACGTTATTCAGGATGCTCTAGGCTTGACACGGCAGGGCGTATCCAACCATCGCGTCGTCATAGAGCAACTGCCAGAAGGGCTTGTACAGCTGATCGGGCCGGCACATGGCATCGGACGACGGCAGTGGGGTGACCTAGCCGCGTTCTCAAAAAAGATAGATCTGGTGAACACGGCCAAAGAGGCAATTGCCGCCCTGCCCGACGACACTCCAAGCGCGGAGAAGTTTCAGGCAGTCTACTCGGCTTGCTCGAACAAGGCGCGTAGCGACAAGAAGCAAGCCAGCCGCAGCCTAACATCCGTCGTCAAAGATGGGGACGGTAGCTCTGTGGGAACGCTGACAGTCGATCAGAAAACGATCGCCATCAAGATCGCCAAGAAGGACAACCCAGAATTCGGCCGATGGCTCGAAGAGCGCGCGGAGGCAACGCTTTTGCAGCTCTTCGAACAGTGGCGGAATGAGAGCGGCTCTGGGTCCTAGCCCAAGCCACACAGAGTAACGCGAGCAGAGGAGAAAAGCGAAGACCAGAAAGAAAAGAGCCCCCCAAAGTTTCCCCTGGAGAGCCCTCATCATTCGATTAGCACTCATGATGTAGCAACCTCCAGCAAACCGGTCAAGAGTCACCGATTCGGTGGACGGATTTTTATTGCCTTTTCCTGAGAGAAACCTCGGGAAAAGATCGGGAACTTGTGGGCCAAACGGTCGTCGTGAACAAACCATGGCATTCACAAAACTATCGATCGGAGCCGCTGGTGCTGATGCATCACGCGGTCCAATTTCTACGGCTGAAACCGACATTTGGACCATCTTCAGGGCACTGAGAGATGCACGCAGCGTGTTCGGTCTGCGTCCTGGCCATATCCAAACACTTCAAGCAATGCTCAGTTTCTTGAAACCAGGCCATGGCGAAACGGTTTTCGCGTCTAACAACTCGATTTGCCAGCGCGTCGGCGGCATCGACGAACGGACCCTACGCAGACACATCAACCGTTTCGTTGAACTCGGTTTCATCAAGCGCAATGACAGCTCGAACCGAAAGCGCTACCGCGTTCGCTCATCCGGCGGTCAATACATCAGCTATGGACTGTCTCTAGCCCCCCTCCTCCAACGTGCGAGCGAGCTTATCGCCATCGCGCATGAGATCGAAAATAACCGGCGGGATCGGATATTTGTCCGCAAACAGATCCTCACAAAACTCGCCCACTTGGAAGAGCATGATCCAGGCAACACATTCATCAACCACGCACGGAAAGCTCTACGCAGGAAGCTGAGCCTCTCTGAATACCACGCACTACTCGCAGACACAGACAGAGAATGCCAGAGTTTGCATACCCCAGATGACCCACCAGAAACTGTAAAATTGCCCGCCAATGACGGACAAACTGTCCGGCACCAATCTAAGTCTGAAGAAGAAAAAAAAGATATAGATAGCAACATAGGCAATGAAGCTCTGAAACCAGACTTGCTAACCTCAGTCTGCGATCAAGCGACGTCGTTCTCCACAGAGAGGCTTAGAAACTGGTTGGACATTGAAAACCATGCTCGAACACTTGCACCCATGATGGGGATTCACCCAGATACATTCGAAAAAGCCAAGAATGCAGTAGGAGCTCAGAAAGCATCATGCGCGATCTTCATCATGCTACAACTTGGAAAACGCATCAGGGACTTTGGAGCGTATTTTCACAGTATTACCTTGGGCCAACGACAAGACCAGTTTGATCCAATGGCTTTGATCAAGCGTCTCTCCAAAACTGCTATGCAAACCGCCTAGTGTCCACCGCGGTGGACGTCTGACTGGCAACTAGTCCAATGACGCGTGGTCTCTCCACATGCTTCAAAGCCAACGAGCCAAATTCCAATAGGGCGATACTGCGCGGTCATTCCATGTTCCTCCGTCCGGCCGATGTCCACCGCGGTGGACAGATCCGGCACCAAGTCTCACAACTCACATGCGTGACAGCCGTTCTTCGTCATCCACCACTTCCAAAGAACCTTTATTGTCAGTCCAAGCCCACAGGACGATGTTGAAGTCCGACGACGACGCGCCCTTCGCAAAACTCTTGATCAGGAGCCCCGCAAACCGATCTGCTATGAGGGCGCGTGCTAACTCCTGTGTCGGCACCAATTGGCCATCGAGCATCTTCATGCGCCATGCAGGGTCGGCAAGCATCGCCTCGGTCGCGCCATACCGGTCAAGTCCGTCCTGATCGCGGGTATCGAATATAGGCCCAAGGTCGGCCTTGTAGGACACCAGGATCGTGGGTTGCAGGTGGCCCGCCTGGTTGGCTTCTCTAAGAGCGGTCGCGGGATCCAGCGAGGTGTAGAGGGCAGGGGTGCCCTTGGCGTTAAAGCGCCCTCCATAGAGTTCAGCGCCTCGTCCGGACAGAGGCGCGCGGGCATAGACCGGGTTCAGGGCGCGATAGAGTGGCCTTGTGTAGCGCCCATCTTTCAGAGGCATCTCAGCGTCCCGCCATTGAACGAAAAAGTATGTGGCACCGATGTCCCGAGAACACGAAGTGTGACAGGGTATTGGTGTCTCATGTCTGGGCGTGGCGCGCTTTAGGCAAAGACGCCCGCATCGACCGCATCGATGTATTCCAGAACTTGCTGAGCTTTGCCTTCCTGCACCAGCTGCATGGCTGTCCGGCCATCAAAGCCGGGCAGGGGCTCTGACCGGTACCATGCATAGGCCATCAGTTCCGAGCCGAAGCGGGGTTCGACTTTGTTTAGCACCTCTACCAATTCGCGCAGGCGGCGTTGTGTCTTGTCAGAGCCGATCCGCGCCCGACGTTGAAGGGCATCTTTCCCGAGGCCAACCGTCAATGCGATTTCCTCAGCCGAAGTGCGCAAGGCTGCGGCGATCTTGCGCGGTTCGAATTGCCCAGCTTCAGCAAAGTTCGTGATGTGCATGATGTATGCTCCTACAGTGATACTGACGGTATATAGCGACAATATTGCTGAATTTCAAGCTGTCAGGAGGCGCTGTGCCTTCGTTTCCCATGCTAATCCGTAACGCTGCATTGCTCTGAACGCCAGAAATCCTGATTTTTGGGCCTGAAAAGTCGCAGTAGGCGCGTTTTTTGCCGATCGAGAGCATCAGATAAGTTATTGATAATACGCCAAAGACTGCTGTGGTCGAGCAGGGGTTGCCGATATCCCTTGCCGATCTTGGACCCCAACCGGCACTGACTGCATGAAGCTCTTGGGAGCCGCGGTGGTGTCGGACCCTTGGCAGTTGCCTCGGTGCAGTTGGCTGTTGGAAAGTGAAAGTGTTCTCCGGGTCTTGTGACTGACGGATGAGGGCCTTTGGGGTCCCTCGGATGGGTCCGGGCCGGGTTCCGGTCTGCCGTTCCTGATGAAGGGCATTCCCATGCAAACAGGTATCTTGCGCGTGCTCCGCGCAACCGCCGCCTCCTGGTGGCGGCATAGAGAGCTGCGCCGAACTGGCCAGTCGGCGCTGGCACAGCGGCTCGAACGCCAGACCGTCCTGCGTGATCTCGGCTATCTCAAGCAGGCGGCGTCATTGCCAAATGCGCATGTGATCTGCGGGGAGGGCGGCACGTTCATCCATCTCGGTTGGACCACCGTTTCAACCCTCGCCCCGATCGAGCGCTTTCCCTTGGCCGCCCTCGCGGTCGCACGAGGAACGCCGTTCATCGATATCCGACACGTCACCGATGTCATCGCCTTCGCGAACCTGCCGCGGGTGGCGCGGGACGGATCAGTCGACCTTGACCATTCAGGTGCCGGCAGGTCTGTCTCGCTGACCTCCTACATCGACATGGTCGAAAAGCTCGGCGCGCGGATCACCAACAATCCACGGCCCCGTCAGTCAGCCTGATCACCATTCCCTCTCACCAACACTCGAAAGGAGGCCAGCCATGGCCCGATCCCGCACGCCCAAATTCGATGCCTCCGAGGTCATCACAAACGAAATCATCCGTATCATCGAGCGCGGCGTTCTGCCGTGGCGCAAGCCCTGGACGGCAGGCGGCAGCTCACGCCCCCTGCGCGTGGGCGGTGAGCCCTACCAAGGGGTCAACAACTTCCTGCTGACCATGCGCACCGTCATGGCGGGCCATAGCTCGCCCTTCTGGATGACGCTGCCGCAGGCCAATGCGTTGGATGCGAAGGTCCGCAAGGGCGAGAAGTCCTCTGTCGTCGTTTATTACGGTCAAAGCCGAAAAGACGCGGGCGGCGAGGACGACCGCAGCGACGGCGATGATCACTCCGAGGAAGCCCGTATCTTCCGCTTCCAGAAATCCTACCGCGTGTTCAATGCCTGCCAGATCGAGGGCTTGCCCGACAGTTTCTACCCTGACCCCGAGCCAACGCCCGAGCACCCACCCTCCGAGCCCATCCCGCACATGCAGGCGTTTTTCGATGCCATCGACATCACAACCGTCTTTACCGGCACGGAAGCCTACTACCTGCCGCCCGTGGACAAGGTCTACATGCCGTCGATCACCCGGTTCCACGATCCGCGCAATTTCTACGGGGTCTGGGCGCATGAGCTGGCCCATGCCACGAAAGCCCCGCATCGGCTGAACCGCGATTTCGGGTTCTCGAAGTTCGGCAACACCTCTTACGCGCGCGAGGAGATCGTCGCCGAACTGACCTCGGTTTTTTTGGGTCAGACACTCGGCTTCACGGCCCATACGCTCGAGATGAATGCCGCATACCTGCACAACTGGTTGCGCGTTCTTCGGTCGGACAAGGGTGCGATCTTCAAGCACGCCGCGGATGCGCAGCGCGCCTGCGACTATCTGATCGCCAGGTCGGAGACGGGCAGGGCAGGGCGCAGTGCCGAGGCCGCCTGACCACGCGGAGAAAGGAGACGCCCATGTCACGCAAGGAACCCAAGACGCTGCGGGTGGCCTGCTTCGAAGATGGCCGCCGCAAGATCATCACCTTCAAACGCGGAGCTTATTGGTGGAGCCCGTCCGAAGGTGCCTATCCACTCTCGGCAGCGCTCGAGACCATCAAGGAACAGGGTGGCTGGGTCGAAACTATCCCCAACCCGAACTACAGACCCAAGGGGCTGTTCGGGTAGGGCACCTTCTGCTTCGGTCCTTCCGCCAAGCGGAAAAGAAAAAGCGGGCTTTGGGAGGGGTGTTTCAACTTCTCAAAGGAGAGCCCCATGACCATCACTGCACAGCCCCAGACAGACTGTCCGGATCCGACCTTGATCGCGGCGCAGAACGACGCGTTCCGCAAGCTCGCGTGCCTTGGAGTGCCGTCCGCGCAGCCGATCCAGGGCCGGATGCATGTCACCCGCTCGATTATGGAGGCTGGTGACGGCTTCATGGCCGAGGCGGTGAAGGCCACGGGCATGTTCGACACCTTCCAGCCTGAGAATGACCCCGAATGCTGGCATGATTTCGGGGCGGTCGAGATCCGGGGCGAGACCGTGTTCTGGAAAATCGATCTGTATGAAGCGGATTCCGACTTTCGCTACGGGGCCGAGACCCCGGACAACCCCACGACCACCACGCGCGTGCTGACCATCATGATGGCGCGCGACTGGTAGGGGAGGGGACACCCCTACTGACAGCCCAGACGATGAAGGCCCGCTGCCCCTAAAAAGGCAAAGCGGGCCTTCTGTCGTTTTGATCCCCGAACCCGGGGATTGGTCACGCGCGAGCGCGGGCCGCACCATACCCATCGAAAAGGACATCCCATGACCACAGGTTTCAAACCCCTCTCCGTCGCTATCGGCGATCTGACAGCTCACCCCGCAAATGTGCGGAGTAACTCCCCGGAAACCTATGATCCCGAAAACATCGCGCATCTGAAGGCCAGCATCGCTGTTTTGGGTCTGCTTCAGCCGCTCCTTGTCCAGAAGCTCGACGGCAAATATGCCGTGCTCGCCGGTGGCCGGCGCCATGCCGCGCTGAAGGAGCTGGTCGCCGACAAGGCGGCGAAGGGCTTCACCGCGAAGACCAAGGTCGACTGCCGCCTTGTGCCGGAGGACTGTGACGTGACCACAGCCCTGTCGCTCGCCGAGAACATCACCCAGGCGCCGATGAACGCCATCGACGAGTTCGAGGCTTTCGCCCGGATGATGGAAGTCGACGGCCAGACGCCCGAGACGATCGCCAAGACCTTCGGCACCACGGTGGCGGCCGTGAAAGGCCGGTTGCGCTACGGTCTGATCCACCCCGAGATCCGCGCCGCGGCCCGGGCCAAGACGATCACGCTCGACACGATGAAGGCCTTTGCGGAGCATCCGAGCCAGGAGGTGCAGCGCGAAGTCTTCGAGGCGCTCACCAAGGAAGATAGTTACCTGCAGGCCTATACGGTCCGCCAGGCGCTCAAGTCCCGCGGCGTCCAGGTCAGCGACGATATCGGGGCCTTCGTGCGCGAGGACTACGAGGCCCGCGGCGGCGCTGTCGCGGCCGATCTGCTGGAAGAGCATTCGGTGCTCGAGGATGCGGCACTGGTCGAGACCATCCTGCTCGAGAAGCTCGAGGACGCCGCCCAGGAGGCCCGTGTGAGGCTGGGCTTTGCCTGGGCCGATGCGTTGGTCCGCTATGATTACGCGACCATGGCCGACTACGGCCGCGTCTATCCCGGCCCGATCGAGCCGGATGCGGCATCCCAGAAGCGCATCGATGAGATCGCAGCCGAGCTCGAGAAGGTGCAGCTCGAGATGGAAGATGA
The DNA here is from genome assembly GCF_030126985.1 of Sagittula sp. MA-2. GTDB lineage: Bacteria > Pseudomonadota > Alphaproteobacteria > Rhodobacterales > Rhodobacteraceae > Sagittula. The sequence goes on from NZ_CP126149.1 coordinate 14,039, forward strand.
GGGGCTCGAGGACAACGCCTACAACGCTCTCTATGACCGTGTCGACGCACTGGAAGAGGAAGCCCGCGACCTGCAGGAGGCCTACAGCGCCGAGGATCTCGCCCGTGCAGGCGTGATTGCGTCTTGGTCGAACGGGCAGATCACGCTCCATGTGGGCCTCGTCCGCCCGGAGGACATCGTGAAAGAAGAGGGCGCGCCCAGTTCCTCGACTAACACCACCGGAGAGGAGGCCCCCGACGCTGGCGAAATCACCTACCCGGCCTCACTGGCCGAGGACCTCAAGACCGAGCGGGCCATGGCGCTCGGGGCCGCGATGGCGCTGCATCCCGAGGCCACGCTTGATCTGACGCTTTTCAAGCTGGTGAGCGACGTCATCGGCCGTGGCCTGGGCGTCACGCAGGCGATCAAGGTCGATGCCCGCACGGAATACCGCAACCACGCCAAGATGGACGAGATCGACGAGACTTCGCTTGAGCAGGTGGCGGCGGCACATGATGCGCTTGATCTGTCCTGGCTCGATGACAGCCGCCCGCCCGCCGATCAGTTCGCGGCGTTTCGCGCGCTGGCGGCAGGCGAGAAGGCGAAGCTCGTGGCCTATGCGACCGCCAGCACGACGCAGTCCTGCTTCGCACGGGACCGCCAGCGCGACAGCCTGATGCATGATTTTGAGATCGAGATCATGCCCGACATTCGCGCGCATTGGACGCCGAATGCGGCGCTCTTCAACCGCTTCAAGAAGGCCTGGCTCCTGAAGATCCTCGGCGAGGATCTGGGTCTGGCCCAGGAGGCGGTGACGCTGGCCTCGTCGAGCAAGAAAGAGATCGTCGCCTTCTGCGACAAGCTCTTCACAGAGCCTTTCGCCACGCTCACGGATGCACAACGCGCTGCCGTGGCCGCCTGGTGCCCGCCCATGATGCAGACCGCCGGCGTCGCCTGTGATGAGGCGGAGCATGCGTCGGAATCTCCCGGGCCTGACAGCGAGATCGCGCAAGCGGCTTGAGTCCTCACGCGACCCGCGCAAGCCCTTTCGCCTGCGCGGGTCTATCTTCTCATACCCAACGGAAAGACATCCCCATGGCTATTCTCAAGTTCTCCGCCTCCGCCGTGGCGGCGCAGATCGCTCATGCGCGCGCCTGCAAAACCTTCCTGCCCAATTGGAACGGGCCCGTGGACAGGCCGGCCCTGATCCTCATCGTCGGCAACGGCGTGCATCTGCGCTCGAACGGCATCGATGGCACGACCACCCGCATCGTCACGACCGAACAAGCCGATCCGTCCTTCGCCTTCGCCGACGGCATGAACCCGTTTCGCGACACCGACTGGATGGCGCAGCGCCGCATGGCGTTTCGCGATCTGACCGGGCAGTTCTACACCGACATTCTCGACGATGTGCAGGTGCTGATCGACCGGGGGCAGGGGGCCATCCGCCTCGCCACCGATGGCCACAGCATCCGCGTCTTCGTGCGTCGGGCTTCGGACTATCTGATCGGCGGGACCTACGAGGTGCCCTCAGGCCTCGGCGGTACCTTCCGGGTCATCCTCAAGGATGCCTGCGACACCTTCGCGATCGTTCAGAACTGCGGCAATTGCGAGGATTTCGACGCCATGCAGCCCTATCGCGTGCCGCTCGATGCGCTAATGGAAATCGATGACCGGAGGGCGGCGTAATGGGTTGGCTCTTCTACACCGACCGCCGCGTAAAATCCTACGCGGATGAGAAAGCGGAAATCACCCGGCTCTGTACCTTCGAGGGCGACACGCGCAAAACCGAACTGGTCAAAGCCTGCAAGGTCGGCTCCACCTGGTATGCAGCGGCAAGGGTCACCAATCTCGACGGCACCGCTGTCGAAGACGCGACCTATGTGACCGATCCGGATGGCTCCTTCACTTTCGGGGCCGTCTTCCTCACCCGATACGATGACGGCTGCTGGGGCTACAAGGACATGGAGGAAAGTGCTGGCCCGAACGAGTCTCGTGCTCCCCTTGCGCTGATCGAACTTCTCTCCGACCTGAAAGACCCGGACAGCTACGCCCATGCCTGGCGCCAGCGCTGCCGGGATTGGGCGTCGATCCCGGACTACGAGGAAGGCGACAAGATCAGGCTCGCGACCCCTGTGACGCTCACCGACGGCAGCACCTGCCAGATCGTCACAGCGACGCACTACAGGCGGGGGCGGCAAAAGCGCCGCTGCTACCGCATCGAGGAAACCGGCGGGCTCGTGCGCCTGTCTAAAGCTACGCTTGTGGGCTCGGTGCTGCTCAGCTCCGCAAAGGGCGAGGCCAGTCCTGTGCTGGCGGAATTTCTGGCGGGGCAGGGGGACTGAGTTTCCCGCTGAGACAACACCACGGGACCACGCGCACACATACTGCCGACTTGAAATCGTATCTCAAATGAGATACATCATTCCCATCAACTGGAGGACCATCCATGCCTGCCCAAACATCCATGCTTCATGTCCGTGTTGACGATCAGCTGAAAGCACAGGCTTCGGACGCACTTGCGGGCGTCGGTCTGACGCTCTCCGACGCGGTGCGTATTCTTCTGACCCGCGTGGCCGCAGAAGGCGGCTTGCCTGCCGGATTGACTGCTGATCCGGATGCCTATGACGCCTGGTTCCGGGCGAAGGTACAGGAAGCGCTGGACGATCCACGGCCCACAACGCCCCATACGAAGGTGATGCAAGACGCCCAGGCATTGATTGACGGGAAGCGCCTTGCCAAATCTTGAATGGAAAGCCACAGCCATAGCCGACTTGCTGGCAATCATTGACTATATCTCTGACGACAACCCGGATGCCGCCCAAGTTCTCAAAGACGAGATTGAGCACAAGACGTCCCGCCTTCCAAAACACCCTCAGATGTACCGCGCGGGCCGTGTGGACGGGACTAGGGAGATGGTTGTGCGGCCGAACTACATCGTGGTTTATGCTGAAAGCCCTGAGATGGTGACCATTTTGCGCGTTCTTCATGCTGCGCAGCAGTGGCCATGATCGGGGTGCAGGCCCCCCGCTAAGAAATTGCTCGCTCCACGCCTTCAAAGTGTAGAGCGGGCTTTTTGTCCTTTGGAACTCAGACCCTGATCCAAAGGAAAATCCCCATGACAAAGCCCAAACCGGCGAACCCGACTCTTTCAATCTCCGAAGCTAACCTCACCTCTGTGCTGGCGCAAATCGGCGCGGAGATCGACTACCAACCCCTGCGCAGCTCAGCGCTCGCGCGCATCATGCGCGAGACCTTTCTTGGCAGCGATGCCGGCGGTGCCTGGGACTGGCGCATGGCCTATGACCTGATGCAGGCCGCGGCCGTCCAGGTGCTGCTGCGTGAGGCCGGCGCGGCAGGTGACATCGCCGCTGCAAAGCTGCTTGCCTCTCGGCTGCTGACGGAAACGCGACGGTCAGAGCAGCAGATCCGGCTGCAGCAGTTTTCCACGCCGTTGCCTTTCGCGGCAATGGCCGTGCGGGCGGCTGCGGTCCGCAAGGGCGAGACCGTTCTGGAGCCCTCGGCGGGCACCGGCGCCTTGGCCGCTTTCGCCGCCCGGGCCGGTGCCACGCTTGTGCTCAATGAAATCGACCCTTTTCGCCAGCGCCTCCTACGCGTGGTTTTCGGCGGCGAAGTGACGGGTCACGATGGTGAGCATATCGATGATCTGCTGCAGACGCCGGTCCTGCCCGACGTCGTGGTGATGAACCCGCCCTTCGCCTCCTCGGTCGATCGCTCCCGAGACAAGCACATCGCCGCCAAACATCTCATCGCCGCTGCCAAGCGGCTGGCACCCGGTGGGCGGATGGTGGCGATCATGCCGCAGGGGTTCACGTCTGAGCGCGATGCCGCGCATTGGTCCCGCGCTTGCGGTCTCCTGACGCCGCGACTGGCGCTCACGATGCCCGGACAGGTCTATCGCAAGCTCGGCACCTCTGTGGAAACCCAGCTGATGGTCTTCGACAAGGTCCAGGAGGACGACGAGATGATCCGCGCAACGGTTCAGGATCTGGAGGAAGCCCTTCCTTTTGTCGACACGGTGGCCGCAAGCCGGCCCGAGATGCGCCCCGCCCAACGGGCGGCGACAAACCCCCATGCGCGATCGGTCGGTCCAGTACCTGTCACGCGCAAGCGCCCAGTTGCCAGAGTTGCGGCGTCCAACGCTCAGACCAACGCCGCCATACCGCTCAGCTTCACAAGCCTTGAGACCCCGCGCGACAACACGCCCGTCTCGGACATCTATGCGCGCTACCGTCCGCAACGGATCGAGATTGCGGGCGCGCAGGAACATCCCACGCCGCTGGTCGAAAGCATCGCCATGGCCTCTGTCGGGCCACCTGCGCCCTCAGGTGCCGCCAGCGCAGAATTGCGCCTGCCTGCCAGACTGATCGAGGAGGGACATCTCTCCGAGGCGCAGCTTGAGACCATCATCATGGCGCATGATGCCCATGGGCGTGACCTGCCGGGGCGGTTCACCATCGACGACGACCAGACCAAGCTCACCCGTGCCGATGATGACCCGGACGCCAATGCTTATCGCCTCGGCTACTTCCTCGGTGACGGCACCGGCTGCGGCAAGGGGCGCGAATGCGCCGGTCTCATCCTGGTGAACTGGCTCGCTGGACGCAGAAAGGCGATCTGGGTCTCCAAATCCGCCACGCTCATTGAGGACGCGATCCGCGACTGGACCGATCTCGGCGGCTCGCCTGCCGACATTCAGCCGCTCTCCAAATGGAAACCGGACCAGCCCATCCCGATGGGCGACGGTATCCTCTTCGTCACCTACGCCACGCTGCGGTCCGCGGGCAAATGCGGCATCACGCGGCTGAGCCAGATCCTCGACTGGATGGGCGAAGATTTCGACGGCGTCCTCGCTTTTGATGAGGCTCACGCCATGCAGAACGCGGCAGGGTCCGAGCAGGGCAGGGGGGTCAAACCCTCCCAGCAGGGCCTTGCGGGCCTGCGGCTGCAACTGGCCGCACCCCGCGCCCGCGTCTTCTACATCTCGGCCACGGGTGCCACGAGTGTCCACAACCTTGCCTATGCCGCGCGTCTCGGTCTCTGGGGGCAGGGGCCGGAATACCCCTTCCCGAGCCGCGAGAGTTTCGTCTCGGCGATGGAAGCCGGCGGCGTGGCCGCCATGGAGGTGGTCGCACGCGATCTCAAGACGCTCGGTCTCTACACGGCCCGTGCTCTCAGCTTCGATGGCGTGGAATATGATGTGCTCGAACACGCGCTGACCCCGGCTCAGATCGAGATCTACGACGCCTATGCAGGTGCGTTTCGGACCTTATGCGCAGCTGCGCATAATGTCCGTAATCGCGAGGACGCGATAATGCGAAGGAATGCGGCACCATCGCTATCATTCAGGGAGTTCAGGGCTACGTCCTTCACATTATTTCTCCGTGGTTCGGGGTCAGAGGGTGTCGAGCCAGTCGAGCAGGTCCGCGTCACGTTTCCATCGCGCGGGTCGATTTCCTGCTGCTGGAACGCCAACCTGTTCGAGCGCCTTTCGCTTGGTTTCGAGGTTGGCCTGGGCATAGTGGTTGGTGGTGTCCAAGCTGACATGCCCCAGCCAGCTTCGGATGACGGTGATGTCGACGCCCGCCGCGACGAGGTGGACGGCCGTCGCGTGCCGGAAACTGTGCGGCGTCACATGCTTCGAGCGAAGCGTGGGTGTCGCATTCGCCGCCGCTGCGACGTAACTCGCCAGCTTGTACCGCACGCCCGATGCCCCCAGGGGTTCGCCGTAACGATTGACGAAGATGCGCTCATCCGGTGCGCGCGGCTGCCGCTCCAGCAGCTTTTTCAGCAACGCCACCGTTTCCGGCCAAAGCGGGCAGATGCGTTCTTTTCGACCTTTTCCGTAAAGACGCACGCAATACGGTGCTTCGAACCGGATCGCCTTGGGACAGAGATCGAGCGCCTCCTGGATACGCGCACCGCTATTATAGAGCAGTGACAGCAGCACATGGTCTCGCATCCCTTCGATGGTCGACCGGTCGGGTTGCGCGAGAATGGCCTCGACCTCCGCTGGCTCAAGATAGCAGGGTGCGGCGGTGGGTTTGCGCTTGAGCGGGATCGCGAGGACCTCTGCACATTGGGCGACATATTCGGGATCCTTGTCCGCCACGAAGCTGAAGAAGCTGCGGATGGCGGCAAGCCGGCAGTTGCGCGTGCCGATCGTGCCCTTGCGACCATGTTCAGCATGATTGAGGAACGCGCGGACCTCGCCGGCGGAGACGTCGGCCAGGGTGATCCTTGCGACACCACGGTCGTTTCGCTCCGCGACGAACCGAAGCAACAGCCGCCAGGTGTCCCGATAGGACTTGATGGTGTGGATCGAGGCGCTGCGCTGTTCCGCCAGCCATTCCTGGAAGAAGGCCCGCAATAGTTCGGGGAAGGGATTTGCGGCTTTCATCACAGCGCCTCCCCGTTGAGGCAGGGGGCACCGACGACGCGGAACCGCTCGCTGGCTTCCTGCAGCAGATCCTGCGTGACGGTGATGTAGACCAGCGTCGAGTTGATGTCCCGGTGACCCAGATAGGTCGAGAGGAAGTGCAGCCGGTCCTGCGGGTTGATGCCGGCTTGGTACCATTGGAGGATCCGGTTTACGACCATCGAGTGCCGCAGGTCATGCACACGCGGCCCTGTCCGTCCGGAAAGCGGTTTGAACCCGCCGCGGCGCATGACGTTGGTGATCATCGTTGTGACCACCACCGGGGCGTAACGATCCTTGAAGTGATCCTGCCAGAACAGCCCCGACTGCGGGTCCTGTGGGGCACCAGCGCGCCGCCGCGCATCGAGATAGGCGCGCAGTTCAACCATGACGCTGCCCGATAACGGCAAGATCCTGGTCTTGTAGAACTTCGTTTCCCGGATCGTGATCGTGCCGGATCGAAGGTCGGCGTCGCCCAGATCGAGCCACGCAATCTCACTACGTCGCAGCCCGGCGCAATAGGCCAGCAAGATCATCGTGTAGAGGGTTAGCGGCCGCAGCGGGGCATGCGGCGACGGATAGCATCGGGCAACTTCGAGCATGAGCCGGATGTCAGCCGGGCTGAAGATATGCGGACGCCGGTGCTCCCGCGCCACCTCCCGCTCCGGTCGCGGGTTGAAGCGTTTCGGCGGGATGTTCGGATCGAGCCGTTGCCGCGCCTTGGTCAGGATGCGCCCCAGCTTCTGGCATTCTGCCGCGTGATTGCGGGTCGGCTTTGCTGCCGCCCAATGCGTCAACATCGTCTCAAGCGGCTCTCCGGCCAGTTCCGGATGAGCCTGCAGGAACCGGTCGAACCGCAGCAACCAATGAGCTTGCGTTTCGTACTGGTAGCCCCGGTTTCGCATCAGCGCGACATGGTCACGCATGAAGTCGCCCAGAACGCTGCCGTAGGGCGCAGGCCGATACAGTCCCGCGAGGGCCTCGTCGGGATTGGACGATGCAAGGGCACGCCAGATCGGCTTGTTCTGCTTGATGTTGTGCTGCCTGCGAAGCTCGGCAACGGGATTGCTGGCGATCAACTCGTTCTGGACCAGATAGTCGAGGAAACGGTCAACGATGCAGACCTGGTTCAATAGCGTCGACAATTTCCAGCGCGGTGCCATTTCGCCCAACCAGTCTTCGATCATCTGGCGATCCACTGCAGGGTGCCGGAGCGCAACATCTTCGAAGCTGCGAAGGAACCAGCGATACGTGGGTCTGCTTCCCGGCCGGAACTGCGACTTCTCCAGAAAGGCGTCGATGATGGTGCGATCGGGATCGTGCCAGGCGCTCATGACAGCACCTCCGATCCGGGCACGTCGAGCGCTACCGCCCGCAAATCTTCGGTGGCAAGTTTGAGATAGGTGTTGGTGGACTCGGTTGATCGGTGCCCGAGCACGTCGCCGATGATCTTTTGCGGAACCGACGCCCGCAGCAGTTCAACCGCACGCGCGTGGCGGAAGATATGCGGTCCACGTTTTCCCACCGGGGTGACGCCCGCTGCCGCCAGACGTCTTTTGACCATGCCGTGCAAGTTCGTCATCCGGGTATAGGGTGCAAGAGAGCGGATGAAGATTTCCCGGCATTCGACCTGCGGGCGCCCGGCACGCAGATAGTCAAGCAGCGCATCGCCGACCGGCGTCAGAAGCGGCATGGTGGAACAGGCATTGGTTTTGGTGTGCCGGATCCGCAGCGAATCCGCGCGCCAGTCGATGTCGTCGAGCCGGAGATTGCAGATCTCGCCTTGCCGCAACCCGTAGGTGGCAAGCATCAGCAAAATGGCATGGTCGCGCAGGCCCCTCGGCGACCTGTCTCTGCCGGTGGCCTCCAGAACCAGATCGATCTGGCTGCGGCTCAGGATCGAGGGAACATCCTCGTAGGCATAGAGCATGGGGCCGATGACCTGTGGGCTCAGATCGGTCGGAACCCGCCCCGACTGATGGAGATAGCGTAGCAGCGAACGGAGCCATGCGGCAGAACCCGAGAGCGATATCCGGCGCAGACCGATGGCGCGCATGTCCATGTAGTGATCGATATCGCGCACGGCCATTGCCGAGAGATCGTCGGCGCCGCTGCGGCAGAAGTACCAATCCAGAAAGCGCCGCGCCTCCCGTGAGCGCGCGTCGATCGTCGCATCTGACAGACCGCGTTCGTCACGCATCCAGTTCCCGTAATCATGGCAAATGGCGTGCCGGAGCATCGCACCCGATTCGATTTCTGTTTCAGGCGGCCACGTGCCTTGGGCGAGGCGGAGCAACCTGCCGATCGCTGTTTGCGGCAGCCTGTGCCAGCGTGAGCTGGGCGGACGACCGTAGCGATCCTGAAAGCAAAGGACTGCGTGGCGGAAATACTGATCGACCTGCGCTGGCGTCACCATCGTCACCGGCATGCCACGCTCAGCCAGGTAGTCCAGGAACCGGCGGGCGTAGAGCCGATGGTTGGTCACGACCACCGGATTGTAGTTCTGCTCCATGAGCGATTTCGCAAGCTCTTCGATCAGCTCGTCGTGCAATTTCAACATGAATGTCTCCTCAGACGGTTGGAAAGCCGCCGAGGTTTGCAATCAAAATAATGCGCAGCAAAGCCCGCGCTGATATCCAGAAGCCAAGGAAAACAAAAATGAATCCCGGACACCTTCGCATTATCGCGTCCTCGCGATTAGCCATCATCCACAACAACCTGACTGCGGCGTTGGAAGCGGCGAACATTTCTGGCGCGGCCGACGGGCCGAACGGGTCGGGCACGCTGAACCGTCAGGCCAAATCCGCCGCTCGGTCAGCCTTCGAGAGCGCCAAACAGCGCTTCTTCGGCCACCTGCTAACCAGCATGAAAACCCCCACCCTCATTTCCAGCATCGAGGGGGATCTGGCGGCAGGCCATGCCGCCGTCATCCAGATCGTCTCGACGGGCGAGGCACTGATGGAACGCCGCCTGTCGGAGATCCCAACCGACGAATGGAATGATATCCGTTGTGACATCACTCCCAGGGAGTATGTCCTGGACTACCTCGCCCATTCTTTCCCGGTCCAGCTCTACGAGCCTTTCACTGACAGCGAGGGCAACCTCTCGTCGCGCCCCGTCACGCGCGACGGCCAACCGGTGGAGTGCCGCGAAGCCGTCCGCCGTCGTGACGCGCTGATCGAGAAACTGGCTTCGCTGCCGCCAGTGCCGGGTGCGCTCGACCAGATCGTCCAGCGCTTCGGCACCGATCTCGTGGCCGAGGTCACGGGGCGCTCGCGGCGCATTGTGCGGAAGGGCGAAGGGCATTCGGCACGGCTCGTGGTGGAGAACCGGGCTGGAGCCGCGAACCTCGCGGAAACCCAAGCCTTCATGGATGACGAAAAACGTATCCTGATCTTTTCGGATGCCGGCGGCACCGGGCGCAGCTATCACGCCGATCTCGGGGCGAAGAACCAGCGCCTGCGGGTCCACTACCTCCTGGAGCCCGGCTGGAAGGCAGATGCGGCGATCCAGGGTCTCGGGCGCACCAACCGCACCAATCAGGCGCAGCCGCCCTTGTTCCGGCCGGTGGCCACCGACGTGAAGGCGGAGAAGCGGTTCCTGTCGACCATTGCGCGCCGTCTCGACACGCTCGGTGCCATCACACGCGGCCAGCGCCAGACCGGCGGGCAAGGGCTGTTCCGGCCCGAGGACAACCTCGAGTCCCCCTATGCTCGGGACGCCCTGCGCCAGCTTTACCGCCGCATCTATCGCGGCGATCTGGCGGGATGTTCGCTCGGGGCCTTCGAGGATGCCACTGGCCTTGAGCTCACCGATGACAACGGGCTGAAGGATGACCTGCCGCCGATCACGACCTTCCTCAATCGCCTGCTGGCGCTGACGATCGACATGCAGGCCGTGCTGTTCGCGGGTTTCGAGGAGCTGCTCGATCAGCGGATCGAGGGCGCCATCGCCGCCGGGGTCTACGACCTCGGGCTCGAGACACTCCGTGCCGAGAGCTTCCGGGTGACCGACGCACGCGTCATCTACACCCATCCCGGCTCCGGCGCAGAAACCCAGCTTCTCACCATCGCGGAAAAGCGCCGCAACACGCCTACCTCGCTGGCCGATGCGCTCGAATGGCTGGATGACCCGCAAGCGCGGTGTCTCATCAACAGCCGCTCGGGCAGGGCTGCGGTGCAGGTTCCCGCCACCAGTCACATGCTGGACGATGGGACCATCGAGCCGCGCCTGCGCCTGATCCGCCCGCTTGATGCCAGCACGGTCCCGGCCAAGGTCATGGAGGACACCCACTGGCTCGAGGCCGACCGCGCGGCCTTCACTGCGGCTTGGACTGCGGAACTGGCCGAGGTGCCGGAGTTCTCGGAAACCACGCTGCACATCGTGGCAGGCCTGCTGCTGCCGATCTGGAAGCAGCTCCCGCAGGACGAAACCCGCGTCTACCGCCTGCAGACCGATGACGGGCAGCGCATCATCGGCCGCCGCGTCTCGCCTGCCTGGGTCGCGACCACGCTGGCCGCCGATGCGCCCAAGCTCTCGGCCGCGCAGGTCCATGCCCTCGTTCTGGAGGGCAAGACCGTGGTGTGCCTGTCCGAAGGGATGGAATTGCACCGCTCGCGCGTCATGGGCGCGAACCGGATCGAACTGTCGGGCTTCTCGGAGGCAGCCAAGGATCGGCTAAAGGCCGATGGCTTCTTCTCGGAGATCATCAGTTGGAAGCTTCGGCTGTTCTGCCCGACCGACGCCGATGGCGTCGCGATACTGGATCGTCTGCTTGCACGTTGTCCTGTCGCAAGTCTACATGATCGCGGAGGTTATTGACCCATGTATTCCGAGACCGAAGACCTCGTGCGCGATCTGGCAGAAAATGCCGAAGGCGTCTGTCGTGCCTACCTTCCCGCCGGACGGCGGGAAGGATCCTACTGGATCGTCGGCGATCTGCAGAACAACCCCGGCCGGTCGCTCTTCGTGCGGTTGACGGGCCCTGCGTCGGGACCAGGAGCAGCGGGCAAGTTTACGGAACATGTTGCGGCGCGGGTTATGTTGCGGTGGCGTGAACTTGCGCGGTTTGGCGGGGGTTCTCGCGGGGCTGGGCAACATAACCTCAGCGCGCCGGGGGGATTTTCGTGATGGCGCGCGATGCAGCAGAGCTTTCGCGCCGGCTCGCGCGGGACGCCGAGGCCGTGTGTCGGCATTACCTCCCCAACGGGCGACGACAGGGTCAGTACTGGACCGTCGGCGATGCACGTAACACACCGGGGCGGTCGATGTTCGTCCGGCTGAAGGGGCCGGAGGCTGGCCCCGGTGCTGCCGGTCATTGGACCGATGCCGCCACGGCCGAGCACGGTGATCTGCTCGACGTGATCCGGGAGAGCTGTGGCCTGACCTCTTTCGGCGATGTCGCCGAGGAGGCGCGGCGCTTCCTGAGCCTGCCGCGGGTCGACCTTGTCCCGACCATCAATCCAGCACCTGCCCGTACAGCCATGGGATCGCCGGAAGCGGCACGGCGACTGATCGCCATGGCGCAACCGATCCGGGGTACGCCGGTCGAGACCTATCTGGCCAGTCGCTGCATCATGCCGATCTATGGCGCGGGGGCGTTGCGATATCATCCAAGCTGCTATTATCGGCCCGACGATGGCGGACCAGCAGAGCGGCGTCCGGCGATGATCGCATCCGTGACCGACCTGCAAGGCAGGATCACCGGCGCGCACCGTACCTGGCTCGCGCCGGACGGCTCGGCCAAGGCCGCGGTTCCCACACCCCGGCGGGCCATGGGCAACCTTCTTGGCCATGCCGTGCGCTTCGGGGCGGCAGAAGATGTTCTGGCCGTCGGCGAAGGGATCGAGACGATGCTGTCGCTGCGGGCGGCGCTGCCGGGCATGCCGATGGCCGCCGCGCTGTCGGCAAGCCATCTCGCCGCGCTCAGACTGTCACCGTCCGTGCGCCGCCTCTATATCGCCCGCGATGTCGACGCAGCGGGCACGAAGGCCGCCGCGACCCAAGCCGAACTTGCGACCAGTGCGGGCATCGAGGTGCTGACGCTCTCGCCTCGTCACGGCGACTTCAACGACGACCTGACAGCCCACGGCCTCGACGACCTGCGCGCGGCGATCCGGCCCCAGATCGCGCCCGAAGATGTCGACCGGTTCCTCGGCAGAGGATCGTCCACGACCGGGTGAGACGACCACAACGGTGTTACAGGCCATTCAGGAAGGCCATGAGGTCCTTGTCCTCCTTCCACCGCCTTTTCGGTCCCGGAGAGCCAACCTCGCAAAGCGCCACGGCATTTGCCTTCAGCGTGAGGTCGATCTCGGCATAGATGTTCGTGGTGCTGATCGACACGTGGCCGAGCCAAGCGCGGATGGTGTTGATGTCGACGCCGGCGAGCACGAGATGGCAGGCCGTCGTGTGCCGGATCACGTGTGGTGTCACCGCCCGACCCGCCAGTCGAGGCACATCGGCAGCGCAACGTTCGACCAGCCGATACACGCCGAACCGTGTGTAGGCATGGCCGAGCCTGCTGAGGAACACCGGGGCCTCGGGCGCGCGGCCGATGATCTGTTCCGCCAGGACTCGCTCCGTTTCCGACCAGAGCGGGCATTGGCGTATCTTGCCGCCCTTGCCGTGCAGTGTGGCTAGATCGTGCCCACCTCTGTCGCGGTCAAGGGTCAGGTCCCGAACCTTCAGCTGCGTGACTTCGGAGACGCGAGCCCCGGTATTGTAGAGGAAGAGAAGCAGCGCGTATTCGCTCTGCCCTCGACGGTTCTTGCGGTCCGGAACCGCGAGCATCGCTTCCATCTCCTCCCGCGACAGCCAGCCGACCGGCGGCAACATCGCCTTCTTCGAGGCGATCGCGCGGATGTGGCTGCACCATTCGACCTGTGCGGGATCGCGGCTTCCCACAAAGCGGGCGAAGGCCCGGATGGCGGCGAGCCGCTGATTGCGCGTCCTGACGGAACATCCGCGCTCCTGCTCGAGATGGGCAAGGAATTTCAATACAAGTGCCGAGGTGAGGTCCTGCATGGCCAGGCGTTCGATGGGCTTCCGGACCTTTCGGCTCGCGAAGGGCAGGAGCAGCTTGAACGTGTCGCGATAGCTCGCGCGAGTGTTCCGGGCCAGATTGCGCTCGCTGACGATATACTCAGTTAGGAAGCGCCGGAGCCATGGCCCAATGAGATCACGGTCTGGCATCCGACCCTCCTCCGGCATAGCGCGCGAAGAGCAGCGAGGCCTGCGCAAGGAGGTCCGGCGTCATCGTCATATAGACCTTTGTGCCTTCGAGGTCGGAATGGCCGAGATAGGTGGAGAGCGCGGGCAGCAACCGCTGTACGTCCGCTCCCTGTCGATACCAAGCGATCAGCCGGTGAACCGCGAAGGTATGCCGGAGGTCATGTAGGCGCGGGTTCTTCCGCCCTCCGGCCCTGCCATGCACATCCGCAACGCATCTCAGGCGATCGAAGGCGGCCTGAACGGTGCTGCTGGCGAGCCGCGTGCCATCCCTGTTGGCGAGCAGGAACGACGTGGCACTCTCCGCGACCCCCTTGACGGGCCGAACCGAGAGGTGGGCATCCAGTATGCCTGCAAGCTGCGGACCCACGGGAACCAACCTGCTCTTTTGGAACTTCGTATCGCGGATCGTGAGGATCGCCTCCGCCGTATCCACATCAAACAGGGTGAGAGCGGTCGCCTCGCCGAACCGCAGCCCGGCCCCGTAGAGCATCAGCAGCAGGGTCCGGAACGTCGCGGGGTCGAGTTGCCGGGAGCCTTGCAAGGCATTGTCGATGTGATCCGGGTCGAAGAGGCGCTGCAGCTGATCCCGGCTGTAGATATGTGGCGGTGCCTGCAAGGGTGGGCGCCGCTCGCTTTCAGGAAGCGGCGACGAGAGGGCATGGCCGCGGCTGATCGCGTAGCGCCAGAACCCGGCCAGCGCGTAGTGTTTGTTTTCGCGGTGCCGGGTAACGGGGCCTGTCCCGGCGAGGAAGGCTTGGACCTGCGCGCATGTGACAGCGTCGCATCCGGCGTCGCCATCGGCGTGCTGAAGGAACTGTCGAAGCAGGTTCCGCGCCGTCAAGAACTTTACGCCGTGCGCCTGGCGCCATGCCACGTAGTGTTCGATCGCATCTCTCAGCTTCATACGAGACCCTCCAGATCGAGGGCCGCGACCTCTCGCAGAGTCCGGAGGTCGACCTTGGCGTAGATCGCCGTCGAGGTCGGGTCCCGGTGCCCAAGGAAGTCGCCGATGACCTTCATCGCCACGCCTTGGTCCAGCAGGTGTTGGGCGGCGGCATGGCGGAGCGCATGTGGTCCTCGACGACCGGAGACCACGCCGATCCCGGCCAGGCGGTCGCGCACGATCTTGCCCAGAGCCTTCCGCCCAAGGGGGCGGATCGGGGCACAGGATGTGAAGAAGAGGCTCCGCCCGAAGCCGGTGGGACGCCCGTTCCGGATGTAGTCGAGGATGGCACCGCCGACCTCCTGCGACAGCGGCCACAGATGCGTGCGACCCGGCTTTGGACAATGCACGCGCAGGAGCTCGTTCTCCCAATCGAAGTCATCGAGGCTGAGACCCGCGACTTCGCCCGCGCGCAGGCCGAAGGAGGCGAAGAGCATCAGGATCGCGCGATCGCGTCTGTCGACGGGCCGCTGACCCTCAGACGCCAACAGACGCTCGACATCCTGACGCTTGATGCCCTTCGGAAGGCACTCATCGGCCCTGTATCCGGGCGCGACGGTGCCCGCGGCCAGCCCGGGCCGACACCACCCGCGCTTCTCTGCGAAGCCGACAAACGACCGGACGCGCTGCGCGAAGTCGTGGATCGTTCTCCGGCTCCACGACCCGCGTTGGTGTTCATCGCCGATGATGCTGTCGATATCGGTGACCTCAAGAGTGTCGAGCCGGATCCCCATCTGGTCGAGGTGTTGGAGGAATGTACCGGCGGCGCGCCCGTAGCTTTCGATACTGGCATTTGCCAGGCCACGTTCGTCGCGCAACCAGCGCTCGTAGGCCTGAAGCTCGGGCGGAGGCCAACTAAATTCGCCTTCGGCGTCTTCGAGCCAGCCGAGATACCGCACCAGTGCAATACAGTGGCTGACGAAGCGTTGGCGGGCCTTCGACGTGGCCGGCGTAGCGCTTCTGCGGCCCCGCGGCTCCGACCAGAGTGTCGCGGCGGCTTCGATGTTCCGCGGGTGGATCCGATCGCCGTCGCGAAGGTCCAGAAGGCGAACGAGGTTGAGGTGGGCGTTGGCCTGTTTGCGCAGGTTGGCGCGGCTCGCGCCGGTTCCCTTCAGGTGGACGAGGTAGTCTGCGCGTTGTGCCGCGAGCGGGGCGTCACGATGTTTCGCCGCGGCGGGCGGCAAGAAGATGTCTTGGAACATGGGTGTGTCTCCATAATGTGGAGACACAGGATTTCGCAGGTCAGGACATGATTTGTGGGTTTTTCGGTTCGGACGGTCTCATGAACACGACCTCGCTGCACCCTTCAGCAGGAACCGGTCGACATCTTCGGGCGCGATCTGGGGCCGGATCGCCGCGCGCAGGTCGTCGAGGCCGTGGGCTGTCAGGTCGTCGTTGAAGTCGCCGTGACGAGGCGAGAGCGTCAGCACCTCGATGCCCGCACTGGTCGCAAGTTCGGCTTGGGTCGCGGCGGCCTTCGTGCCCGCTGCGTCGACATCGCGGGCGATATAGAGGCGGCGCACGGACGGTGACAGTCTGAGCGCGGCGAGATGGCTTGCCGACAGCGCGGCGGCCATCGGCATGCCCGGCAGCGCCGCCCGCAGCGACAGCATCGTCTCGATCCCTTCGCCGACGGCCAGAACATCTTCTGCCGCCCCGAAGCGCACGGCATGGCCAAGAAGGTTGCCCATGGCCCGCCGGGGTGTGGGAACCGCGGCCTTGGCCGAGCCGTCCGGCGCGAGCCAGGTACGGTGCGCGCCGGTGATCCTGCCTTGCAGGTCGGTCACGGATGCGATCATCGCCGGACGCCGCTCTGCTGGTCCGCCATCGTCGGGCCGATAATAGCAGCTTGGATGATATCGCAACGCCCCCGCGCCATAGATCGGCATGATGCAGCGACTGGCCAGATAGGTCTCGACCGGCGTACCCCGGATCGGTTGCGCCATGGCGATCAGTCGCCGTGCCGCTTCCGGCGATCCCATGGCTGTACGGGCAGGTGCTGGATTGATGGTCGGGACAAGGTCGACCCGCGGCAGGCTCAGGAAGCGCCGCGCCTCCTCGGCGACATCGCCGAAAGAGGTCAGGCCACAGCTCTCCCGGATCACGTCGAGCAGATCACCGTGCTCGGCCGTGGCGGCATCGGTCCAATGACCGGCAGCACCGGGGCCAGCCTCCGGCCCCTTCAGCCGGACGAACATCGACCGCCCCGGTGTGTTACGTGCATCGCCGACGGTCCAGTACTGACCCTGTCGTCGCCCGTTGGGGAGGTAATGCCGACACACGGCCTCGGCGTCCCGCGCGAGCCGGCGCGAAAGCTCTGCTGCATCGCGCGCCATCACGAAAATCCCCCCGGCGCGCTGAGGTTATGTTGCCCAGCCCCGCGAGAACCCCCGCCAAACCGCGCAAGTTCACGCCACCGCAACATAACCCGCGCCGCAACATGTTCCGTATTATGTGGAATTCCACATAATACGGATGGGGCCACAGGCGAGCATGGCGATCTCCTGGACATCATCCGCGCCCGGACGGGGATCACGCGCTTCCCCGACCTTCTCGACGAGGCCCGAGCGCATCTTGGCCGTCCGCAGCCGGTCGTCCCGGATAGGCAAGAGCCGAGGAAGGCCAAGACCCCCGGTGGCACGCCAGCGGCGGCGGCGCGCTTGTTTGCTGCCTCGAACCCGATCACAGGCACGCTTGCTGAGACCTACCTCCGTTCCCGAGGCATCACCCAATTCGGGGCGAACGGTGCGTTGCGCTTCCACCCGAAGTGCTGGCATCGGGAAGAGGGGCAGACCCGGAGCATCCCAAGACCGGCGATGATCGCGGCGATTACCGATGGGGCAGGGGCCGTGCAGGGCGTGCATCGCACCTGGCTGGCGCCTGACGGACAGGGGAAGGCGGCAGTGAATCCACAGCGTCGGGCTATGGGTCACCTCCTCGGCAATGCAGTCAGGCTGACCTCGCAGGATGACATCCTCGTCATCGGCGAAGGCGTCGAGACCATGCTGTCCCTGTCCGAGGCGGCCCCGGGCCTTCCCGTCTGGGCGGCACTCTCTTCAGGTCACCTCGGGGCCGTTCGCCTGCCGGAAGGGTTGAAGCGCCTTTACGTCGCGATCGATCGCGATCCGGCAGGGCAACGCGCGGCGGAGAGGTTGAGCGCCAGAGCCACCGAGGTCGGGGTCTCCGTGCGGGTGCTGGAACCGGGGCTCGGGGATTTCAACGATGATCTCCGGGCGAACGGCAATGTCGCGCTGCGTCAGCATCTGGCAGGACAGATCGGGCCAGAGGATCGGCATCGCCTGCCCAGCTGAGCTGCATCGCGCAGGGGGGTCTGGGAGTGCGGGGCAGGGGGCAGCATCCCAGTCGTGGCTCTGGATCGTCGTCCTCACCCCATCCCGGGCCTTGCGCATCCACCCGTCAGCCCTGCGCGGCCTTCAAGAGATGGGCAGGCCGTCAAAGCGGTTGCCCCTGCAAGGTCGGCAGGGAACCTATTTCCGCCGGCGGCAAAGCCGCCTTTGCATCGCGAGACAAATAGCTTCCCTGCCGACCTCCTCCACGCTGTTCCGGCCCCGGTGAAGCCGGGGTGAAGGGGCAACCGCCCCGACGGCTCGGGTCTGCCCATGAAGGCCGCGCGGGATGACGCGCGGACGAGATAGGCCCGGAGGCAAGAAACCGATGACGATCCATACCCACGACGACGCGTATGAACCCGCCCATAGCGCATCCCAGACCGCCCATGCGCTCGACGAGCTCCAGCTCTACGGCTATCGCCCCTTTGACGAGCCCGATCCGCGCCCGATGCCCGATGGGCAGCGCCTCGCCGTCGCCGTCGCCGACATCTTCGATGCCCTCGTCGCGACCCTGGAAGATACCCGTATGGAACCCGACCTCGAAGAGGTGCTCTGGGGCCAGGTCAACCTCTTCCACCGCGCCACGGCACGGATCGAGCGGTCACTCGATGAGAACGAGCAGGCGCAGCGCCGCCTCCAGCGCGAGCAGGACGGCTCCGAAGTGAAGTCCGTCGAACTCGAGCGCCTGACGGCCGAAGGCCTGACTCTCGTTGAACGGCGCAACTGCATGGACATGATGCGCGATCACGCCGCCACCGAGTTCGTCCATCATACGGGATCGACCTGGCGCCCCCGCACCGGCTCGATGGTGAACCGCCAGCACATGACCGCCGCCCTGATCGACAGCCGCGACTTCCTGGCCGCCAAGCGCCGCGCCGAGACCGAGGTGATGTTGCCCGCTGGCCCCAAGGTCGCCCTCACCGGCGGGACCGATTTCAACGATCACCGCCTGATCTGGGGTAAGCTCGACCAGGTCCGGACCAAATATCCCGACATGGTCCTTCTGCACGGTGGCAGCCCCAAAGGTGCAGAACTCATCGCCGCCAAATGGGCCGAGGCCCGGGGCGTGACGCAGGTCGCCTTCAAGCCTGACTGGACCAAGCACGCCAAGGCCGCGCCCTTCAAACGAAACGACACGATGCTGGATGTGCTCCCGGTCGGGGTCCTTGTCTTCCCCGGAACCGGTATCCACGAGAACCTCGCCGATAAAGCCAAGAAGCTGGGCATCCCGGTCTTGAAGTTCGAGAAGGGGGCGTGAGCCCCCGACTTCAATCCGGGACAGAACATTGTGGAAACACAGACGTACACATGATATTGTTACCGCAGACAAGGTGACTGCAAAATGTTCGATGAATTGAAGCAATTGGAGGTGTTTCCGACGGCAGTCGATCTCAAGCGGATCGACCCGTCTCTCAACATGCGGCGGTTCTACAGGATGAGCGTTCAGCCTGACCTCTTCGGCGGCGTGAGCCTGGTTCGGGAATGGGGTCGGATCGGTTCCCGCGGCCATATGCTGGTCGAGCAGCACGAGGACGAGGGCAAGGCGGTTAACGCTTTGATGAGGCTGTCGGCGACGAAGAATCGGCGGGGGTATAAGTTGCCGACCGAACGTTGAGAACGGCCCTTATCCGACCTTCCAGAGGACGAAGCGCTGCATTGCAGCAATCACCAGAACTGCCGTTTGTGCGGAGCGCAGCGATTTTTTACCGGTTAACGCCGAAGATGCGGCCAACCGCAAGGTGGCCTAAATCGCCGTCAATCCAGGCTGGACCAAACACGCCAAGGCAGTGCCCTTTTAGCGCAACGAACAGATGTTAGACTTGGTGCCGATTGGCGCCGTTGTCTTTTCTTGCATCGACTTCTAGGACAACCTAGCCGACAAGGCCCGCAAGATGGGAATCCCAATAGCTGCCTTCGGAACGGGGGCACACCCCTTCATCAAAGACCCAGCATTTTGCGCACAAAGTCTAGCAGCTGGCGCCACCAAGATACTTTTTGCCTACGCGCTTCATAGTAGGCAGAGCGCCTCTCATGTTCCCTCTCTAGCCCCGCACGGATCTGGTTTTCGGTCCACTGATTGGACCATTGGACGCTTCCATTCGTAATCAAGTAATGGGACTTGCAGGGCAGTTGCCAGTTTCCGACAGAAGGGCGAAGCGACGGCCCAAGCGAGGCTGCTTTGACGGTCCATTCAGTGGGGCCAAGGGGTGTTCGGACCTTCTGCCCGCACCCGCAGGCGCAAAGGTGGGCAGCGGTATGGAACTCCTCCGACACATAAAGAATTCCTGGTTCCAGCAGCTTTGGCATGTAACGGACAGATTGCAGCGAAAAGTGTTCAATCTTCACGGCTCGACACTCCGACGCTCTTCAAGTCCGTTGTATCGAACAGAAGATTCTCCCAATCGGACGCGTCCTTGTAGAACCTGCGCAGTTGCTTGTAGCGCATCACTGCAAGAGCAGCATTCAAGGCGTTCAGCTCACCGATCTGAACTTTCGCACGGTACAGGTCTTCCGGATCATCTTGCAGCGGCGCGTGGGACTTTCGCATCACTTCTTCGCTGTGTTCGGATGGAAAATAGGTGACGCGGACCATACCGCCCAAACCTTCATCCTTCCTTTTCAATCCCATTCCGACGTCAATGAACGGGATTTTCCGTTCCACCAGAGCCCGGAAGATCTCCGCACGTGCCGCGCCCTTGTCGACGCAAACGAATGCGAATGTGACACCGCTTAGCTCGTCTTCCGAAGAACCGTCTATATAGGTCGCTTTGGCTGAGAGACCGTGGCGGAAGTTGCTGTATCGGGCGAGATAGACTTCGGCCTTCGACTTGTCGAATTCCGACGGGTCCACATGTCCAGGCGACCGAAAGGCATTGTGAACGTGGAATCGATCAGCATCGAACGCACGAACTTCAGCAACGGGTGTCTTCACCATGAAGTCCATGACGTAGCTGCCTGTTCCACCCAGGCCGATCACAGCAACAACTTCGCCGTGGAAGCAGGTGATCAGGTCGGTAAGCTCCCCCCGGCTTGTCAAAGTGTCGCGAAACTTGAAAATCGGATCCTTGGCAGCTTCGTCCGGCACTCGAAAAGTGTAGGGCGATGCGCCGTAGCGTTCCATCGCGGGGCCCGCGATGATATTGGTGTAACTCTCGATCTTTTCGAAGAAATCGGCAAACCGCTTGGCTACCAATGGCTTGTTGGAAAACCGGCGCTCCACGACAACATCTGAAGCCGCAGGGCTGAGATGGAGAGAGCAGGGACCACCCCCGAGGTTCGGGATCGGTCTGCCGTCAAGCCCGTGAGGAACCCCACCCGCAAACCAGACCTGGTGGTCATCCTGCCGAACCCTGTGCTCGTCGATGGCAACCAGCGTTGCAACGAATGCGCCGGTGGCTAGCTCAAGATTTGCGTCAAGGTAAGGGATATCGCGAACGACGAGATAGTTACTGTCCTCGCTGACCGCGAATCCCTTCTCGATTAGGCGTCGGATATCGTCATTATGACTGGCCAGTTGACGAGACATTAAAGATCATCCCTTCTTTGACTTTCACCGAGCCGCCAGCGACCAGGACGCCCTCCGGCTTGTTTCCTTGCCCCTTGGTATACTTGATCGAATAGGTCGTTTCGGGGTGTTGCTCGAAGTCAGGAAACTCCAGCGCGACGAGCTGGATGTAAGTGATTTCGCTGTTCTTCGGCCACTCATGAGGAGTGCCTTCAACCACGATGGTGACGGTCTTGATGTCTTTCATGATACCCATTTTCTGCTCCTAGCCTTTGGGTGGATACGGATCGTTGCCGTAGGAGTTTGCGTCACGGATTTTTCCGTTCGGCCGGTGAATGATGACTTCCCCCCTTTCGCGTATTGCGGTCGTGCGGGCAGCTTCGATTGCAGCGGCTTGCGTAGGGTGGGTCGAGCCAACTCGGGACGAACCCTCACGCCGAGCCGCCCAGCCGGAAACGTGCGGTACAACGTGGATGCGCTTTGACATGTACTATCCTTTTTCGTTACGCTTCGTGTTATCATTTTTGATCGCGCAACGTGGGTTGGTCAAGAGAAATTCATAACCCAACGCGTTACTAAAAAAATTTTGACAGGAGCTGCGGAAATGACTACGCTTTGCGTTATGAAAATAAGGCGTTCAAGCGCCAACCGTGATGAGGATGCAACATGCAGGTCGGGTTTGAGACGCCTTCCATAGGTGCATTGTGCAATAGTGGACGGCAGCTCACCTCTGCATTGGGCATCGAATCGGCTGACAGGGTGAAAGATCTGCTTTTTTTCCTGGATGCCGCACCAACGCTTGCCGACTTGAGTGAATCTCCACCGGTTCTGCGAAGGCAGGTCGCCAAAGGCCTGCCGCCCTCATTCTCGGTGGGGAAAGCTGGTAATGGACAGGTTCTCTTCCGACCTCAGTCTTCTTTCGAAGGGCAACAGTTGCACGACATCGACAGAATAAGCGTCATTTCCGTGGGAGGAACCGTGTGATGGCAACTCAGAGTGTTCAATTTCGCCCTGACTACGAACCAAGGCTCCCGGGTGAATATCTGCGTAGGATTCTAGAAGAGCGCGGTATCAAGATTGTCGATTTCGCCCGAAGAACAGGGCGCCCTACCAAGGCGATAAGTGAAATCATATCTGGGAAAGTTGCCATTACACCTGAAACAGCAATTCAGTTCGAAAGAGTTCTAGGTGAAGGCGCCGGTTTCTGGCTCGCCTTGGAAGCCAAACACCAGTTGTCGAAAGCCCGTTCGCGTGAGGAGGAGGCCGAATCCCAGAAATCGGCGGTTTCCTGGGCAGAAAAGTTCCCAATTGATGAAATGTTGAAGCTAAAGCTGTTGGACAAACGACCAGCTTTAGCCGATCGGGTGGACCGTATTCTCAGGGCCTTTGGCGTAAGCAGTATTTCTGCGTGGGAGCATCACTGGCAGGAACGTCTCGGTCTTTCTCGTTTCAAGCAGCAGAACCATAACAATATTGATCCATTTGGTGTCGCGGTTTGGCTCCGCTGCGCTGAACTGGCAGCTGACAGAATCGAGACATCAACATACTCGGAAGTCGAGTTTCGGTCGCTGCTTACCGAGATCCGAGAGCTTACCTTAAGCCCGTGGGACACGATTGCTCAGGAGCTTGTTTCATCCTGTGCGAACGTTGGCGTTGCGGTTGCGCTCGTTCCATCGGTCTCAAAAACCGGTCTCCGAGGTGCTGCGTATTGGGCAACCAAAGACAAGGCAGTTATCGCTGTAAGTGACCGTTTGAAAAGAGAATCTAACGTCTGGTTCTCATTCTTTCACGAAGCTTGCCATATCCTCGAGCACAGCAAGAAAGCGGTCTTTTTGGACGAGAACGACTCTGGCACTGGTGGCCGCGATATAGAGAAAGAAGCAGATAGCTATTCGGCTGAAAAGCTTGTCCCACGGACAATTGTCGATGAGTTCAAAGCTTGCTATGGCCCAAGAGACGTCCGCATCACGCAAAAAGAATTCAAGAGATTTGCAGATCAACACTGTGTCGCGCCCGGTTTGCTACTTGCGCGCCTTCAACACGAGGAAGTAGTTCCTCAAGGAACACAGCTAGCAAAACTCAAGCGGAAGGTGGAATTCGCAACCCCACTCAACTGACAAAAGCGGTTGACGGCGAGGTTTGGAGTCCAGAAGGGCGAAGATCTGCTTCTTGATATCAAAGCCTTTGCCTTTGCAACAGCGACGAACTTCGGCTCCCCGTCGGCGAAGTCGAAGATTATCAAGCAGGCAGCCTGTTCGATGTCTGAAGTTGGCCCAAGGCGATGGCGACCAATCGGCGATCGAAGATCTTCAATTTGCGCTGTCCAGCGGCTTCCCCACCAGCCCAGCCCTTAAGGCCTTCCATCACTCCCTCAACAGTCGGTTCGATGTCGTCGTGCTGCATCATCCAGTCGACAGTCGCCAGAAGTTCCATGCCGAGTGGCGACTCGAATCCATCAATGGTGGCCGAAGCCCATTCCAATACGCTTGAGAACTGCTTGCCTTCACCGGAGTTCAGATAGGCTTGCACCCGATCATATTTGGCGTCGTTGAACCAAATGAGATCCATAGGATCGGCATCCGCGAGGCGTTTGTCGCACCGGAGATAACTGCCGTCGAGACTATCGAGCAACTTCGTGAGGTTATGCGAATAAGGTCCGTATTTGTTCGCCTGGAACCTGAACTTGAGTGCATCCGATCCTCCGAACCGCGTCACGCCGCGCTCGAGGAACCAACCCAGCTTCTGGACCTCAAGAATCGAGCACTCGATCCCAAGAAGGGAGTACCGACGCACCATCTCAGCCACCAATGCGCGTGCTGGGGTGAGCTTCTCAACACCGGTGCGCTTGGCTACATTCTGATACTTGGAAGTCGGCTCGTAGACGATGACATTGACCCCATCAAGTTCCGCCAATGACGCCTCGATAAGTGGACGCACATCGCTCCAGTCGAGGCCGCCATTCCCGCAGCCAAGTGGCGGAATTGCAATTGATTGAATTTCCTTCTCTCGAATTACTCGGACAAGATCCTTCAATCCGTCTTCGACCCATTCGATCTTGGTTTTGACTCGCCAATGGGTCTTGGTCGGGAAATTGATGATCCAGCGCGGCCCGAAGAGTTCCTTGTTCTCGGTAACGAACATTTTGCCAACACGGACTTCGCCCGCATCGCAGGCGCGCGCATAGGCTTCGAAGTTTCTTGGGAATTGCTCCTTGAACATCAGGGCAATTCCTTTGCCCATGATTCCGACCGTGTTCACGGTGTTCACCACCGCGTCGACGTCGGCCTCAAGAAGATTGCCCCGCGTGTAAGTTACCATCAGAAATACCAGCCCGGTCGCGCCACGATCTTGAGATCGAGCCCAACCTCCTCCCGTTGCCGTTCGAGTGTTCCTTTTTCGTTCTCACTCAGGCAGACTATGCCTGCAAGGTGCTCAACTGGCAAGTGCCTGTGCACCAGCGCCTCGGCCTGGTAGCGGTCTGTCTTTTCGGGATCATCGACATCGCGTTTGAAGTCCCTACGCTGCAGGATGCCCCAGTCGATTTTGTCGAGGTCGTCGAGCGAGGTAAAGAACTGCGCGGTCTGGAGGTATGCATGACGATCCGAGAACACTGTCGCTACGCCTCGATCCGCGAGCCCACGAAGTGACGAAGCCATGATCACGATCTCCGCGTTCAGGAACTGACGAATTCCTCCGTAACCAGTCTTGATGTTGTACATCATCATCGAAAATGGCGTGAAATAGAAGGGTATGTAGTCTGAAAGCGTTCCACCCGGGGGTACAGGAACATTCCGTGCCGTCCGACGCTGAATCAGTTCCAGGTTCCCAATTCGTACGAAATTGGGGTCCTGCACACCGGAATTCTTGCAATGAAGCCCATGCCTGAGGATCCACGGCACATTGTTTATGTGCGTGATCCTGAAGATCAGTGCTTTTTCAGCGGTCAAGTTGGCCATGTCCCGATACGGATACAGTTTGGGCCGACTTCCCTCAAGATGCTGTATAGCGGCCAGCGCTTTCGAGCACATAACCGATTGACTGCTTCGCAGAACACTTGCCATTCGGACTTCGCTCGAACCCCAACCACTGGCGGCGGCCAGCGCCGAATGTCCACTCCTGCCTGGGCGCTGAACCTTTTCGCACCCGCAGCGAAGGTCGGCTTCTCACTTGCAATACATAAAACGGATTATGCGTATTTTTGTAACATATTGATAATAAATACCAATATGAAGTCATCGTCACTTGCGCTACTCCATATGGTCTAGGTTCAACCAGTACCGTGTGTGACGTCGCTCACCGGTTCGACTGAGTGTCCCCTTCTCGACCAGGTCCTGCAGATCGCGGGTTGCAGTTGCGCGTGAAGTTCCGGTGATCTTGAGATAGTTGTCGGCGCTGAGGCCGCCTTTGAAACCGCCAGGGCCTTCCCGAAACATTCGAGCGATGGCCTTGGCCTGGCGTTCGTTCAAGTGGTCTCTGTGACGATCATAGAAGTGTGCCTTGCTGATGAAGAAGCCGACGCGGTCGAGTGTTGCCTGTTGGGCCTTCAAGACAACTTCTGCGAACCAGACGAGCCAATCGGTCACGTCGAGCGTTTTTTGATGCTGCTCAAGCTGATCGTAGTATCCCTTGCGCTCCTTCTCGATGGTGAAGGCGAGCGAGATGAGGGTCGGCTGGCCAATGTTCTGCGCCAGCGACTTTTCAGCGAGGGCACGACCCAAGCGGCCGTTGCCGTCTTCGAATGGGTGGATACTCTCGAAATAGATGTGGCTTAGCCCTGCGCGCGTCAGCGCTGGAAGCGTCTCTGCTCCCCCGGGCCCGGTCTTGTTGAACCAGTCCGCGTATCGCTCCATCTCAGGCATGACCCGCTCCGAGGGCGGCGCTTCGAAATGGATCGTGGGCCGGTCAAGGCGGCCGGAAACGATTTGCATCGCCTCGGCGTGTTGTCGGTAGGCCCCGATGGTTTCCAACCGACGGTCATGGGACAGGAGCATCCGATGCCAGCGGTACAATGTCTCATGGGTTAGCGGCTCTGCAAAACTGGAATAGACGTCGACCATCATTTCCGCGACGCCCTGTTCGCGCGGTTTGGCAGGGTAGCTGTCCGGATCGAGGCCCAGATGGCGGCGCAGCGAAGACTGGACACTGAGCCGATCGAGGATTTCACCCTCGATGGCGCTCGTCTGCATCGCTTCCTCGCTGAGCAGTTCGATGCGGAGTTGCTCGCGCTCCGGCTGGCTGACATGATGGACCGCGCCGAGGATTTCTCCGGACGACAGCAGGAACGTCTGCTCAAACGGCTCCAGAGCGGAGGCGTCATACCGGAAATCCGGCCAATCGGGCAGCGTCCAGTTCCAAGCCATGAGTTATAGACATCCTTTCTATAACTCACATTTAGATCACTTGTGAGGCATAGAAGTCAACTCTATCGCTCAAAGGACCTGCAGGACGGGATGACCGACAAACCGACGCGAGACCTTGAACTAGGCCTTTTCAAGGTGCGTCAGATCTTGCTGACGCGTTCTGAGGGTCTTCGGATCGACAGGATTTTGTTCCGGCGCTTGAATGAATGGCTCATAGCGAACGTCCGCCATGGCGCCGTCGAACCAGGCAGGCTGCACGTCACCATTGTTCCATTGGTAAAGGTAGCCAACCAGATTCTCAGATGTCTTGCAGAGGATGCGCATGATCGGTTCGCCAGTCAGGCGGGGCTTCGTGTTCATAATGCGTTCCTCCTAAATGGACCTCGTAACTCGTCACCACTGAGGTCTGAAATTCCCTATGACGCTCATTAGCGCCACGCTTTCCGCAACTGCAAGGCGAGCTTCCGCCGGTGGGCGAAAATCCACCGGCGAAACGCAAGTTATCTTTTCAGATAGGTCTCTTACGGTGTGTGCTGCTCATGCGGTGATGCAGCGCGAACCGCAATTTCTTCCAAAATTTTGTCGATCTCGCCCCATATGCGTGGTTCCACCTGGCCGCGGATCAGGGCCCATTTACTCAAGACGTCGAGGGGGTCGTGTTCCCGAAGGAGCATACCCAAGCTGGCCGCATCGACTGCCAGTGATGTCCGGGCCTGCCACTGCGTGTTTCGAGTGCGTAGCTCCTCCGCGACTGGGGCGAAGACCGGCGACAGTTGCCAGCCTTTGACTGCACGGCGCAGGGCGGCACGCACGACATGTGCTGGCTCAACACCACAAGTCTCCAGCGCTGCTTCCTGTCGTTCGAGTGCGTTGACCCTGATGTCGATCTTCCGGGTCGGGTTCAAAGCGCGCGCCGATACGGGAGCTCTCAGGCTGGTGTGCGGGTCAGAGCTTTCCGCGGTGACTTGGTGCGGTGCCACGGCACCTTCCGGCACACGCTCTGACTCGTGCCGATCAACGTCAACCTCAGCGGCTGGGGTGCCTGGCTTTGTTGCTGTGACCTGTGCCTCATCTTCCTTCCCGGGAAACTCGCGGTCACCCTGTTGCAGGGTGGCGGCGTAGGCTGGGTCTGGCCTGGTGATGGTCGGGATCTTCTTGCGCAATCGACTGTCCTCACGCAGCAAGAATATTGTTGAGGATGTCCGTCGCCTCCTCGAGCGCCTCGACGACATGACGTACATGTGGACGCATCAGAGGGTTTGGATCAGATTGCTTTTCCAGCGCCAAGGCGTGGAGAAGCCCCTTCTGATCCATCTCCTTGTAAGTGTTTCGTCGCATCATGACGGTCTCAATCACCGGAAAACGGGTGAGCGCTTCTTCAATCAGGGCGGCGTCAGCACGGGTCGTTTTCGGGTCGACCATGTTGAGGACGACGTGGTGGCGCGGAAGGCTAGAGGGGTCGTCAACACGGGATTTCAGTTTCTCAAACCAATCAGCTGTCTGCGCTCCGACATCGAAATCAGACGTTGACAGCATGACGGGCGTCACAATGTGGTCCGCAAGCACCGCGATGCCGTCTGACCATTCGGCACCGACCCCTGCGGTATCGATGAAGATGAAGTCAGCCGTGCCTGCCATGTAGACCTGATCGATCTGATCCTCGACACCCGCCACGCTTTCGACGGTGGCCGAGCAGAGAAGCGGCGAACTCAGCCCACCGGTTTCCGCCCGAGCATGCCAGGCCCCGAGTACTCTCGTGCTGTCCGTGTCGATCAACATCACTCTGCGTCCGGCGGCGATCGCGGCGCTGATCAAGGCACGCGAAAGCGTCGTTTTTCCACTGCCCCCTTTCCGGGCCATCGCGGCGATCACCACAAGATTTTCGTTCGGCATTCTGATCCTCCGCAAAAATAGTGAATCGCAACGATAATGCAAAAATGTCGCTAAACGCATGAGGTGGAGGGGTCAAGCAGAAGTCGGGATGCGACCCGCGTTTGGCATGCAGCGGGCGGCATTGTGCGATGACCGTGCGACGTCTGCCGTGGCGCCGTCAGCATTCGTCGCGGGGCACGACACGCCCTCCAAATGTCGGGATGCGCCCGGCGATGTACTGCGGGCGGAATGCAGGTGACGGATAGCGCGCTCCAGACGACGGGAGGCAGTCTCGCGTATGTCGTTCCGCGGGTGACGCGAGACGGTTAGCACGCGGCAAAACCCGTCTTGCGGGGTGCAAGAGACGGGGCGCAAAAGACGCGATGCGCGATGCGGAGACCGCATCGCGTGGTGCAATGAGCGCGAAGCGCGATCCATTTGACAAGGGACGGGAAATCGCCCCTGCAGGGCGATTTTTTATATTGAGTACAAGCCCTTATGGCCGACTCCACTTGCGTTGGGAGTCGGCGGGCTTGTACGAAGTTGGCAAGAAATAGGAACGTTAACTTCAAAATGCCCCGCCGTCGTAGACTGTCAGAGATCGAGCGATCGACCATCGCCCAGGACCGCCGGAACGGCGTCTCCGCGGCGTCGTTGGCCGCCCACTACGATGTCAGCCTGAAGACGATCTACAACGTGGTGAACCACTGGGGTGAGCGTCAGACAGCGAACGGCGGCCGGTCGCGGGTTGTGGGGATCCGACACCCATCACGCGGGACTACATCCATCTGATCGGGGTGGACCGGCCCGTGCACGTGCACCCGACCGGTATCGACGTCGAACTGTTCCGGCAGAAAGATTCCACGCAGCTTACAGAGCTTGCCGCACGCTACAATCCGGACGAACGAAGGATCCTGGTCACCATCGCGCGCCTCTCGAAGGAAAAGAACCTCGACTTCCTGATCGCGGCGATGAAGGAGCTCAAGGCCCGTCACGCCCCGTCGTTTCGACTGCTGATCATCGGCGACGGTGACGAGCGCGCGCGGCTGACCAGCACCATCCGCGACGCCGGATTGACCTCGGAGGTCAGGCTGGTCGGAAGCGTGCCGATGCAGGATATCCCCGCCTATCTCGCCTTGGCGCAGCTCTTCGTCTTCACCTCGGTGTCCGAAACACAAGGAATGGTTATCCTGGAAGCAATGGCTGCGGGCCTTCCGGTCGTGGCCGTGAATGCGACCGGGGTCGACGCCTTCGTTCAGAACCGCCGGACTGGAGTGCTGACGGAAGAAGACCTGGACGCCTGGACAGACGCCGTGCACGCCCTGCTCGTGAACCGGTCCGAACGCCAGACAATGGCGCGCGCCGCGTTCGAGGAGGCGCAGACCCATTCAATTGAGCGGTTCGCCGCCGATATCGTCAGGGTCTACTTGATTGCGATCGGCGCATGGGAGCGCGCCGGGAAGAAGCACTAGGATGGAATTCTTGTGCAAGTACGCCCATCTCTGTCGAGAGGGGCACAAAGAAATCATGATCGAAAGTCACACCAAACGTCGTCGGGCCTCGTTGTCCCTGCCCATCATCCGGACCGCGCGCGGGCAACACCGCGAAGGGTCCCTGACGCTTGGTGGCTTGCTCAAGGCCCTGGGCGAAACCTCTTTCGGATGGGCGATTGTTCTCTTTTCGCTTGTCACGCTTCTGCCCTTGCCACCGGGATCATCCCTGATCACGGCCCTACCTCTTCTGCTGACGACGGGTCAGATGGCTCTCGGCTACCCAAGTGTCCGTCTTCCCGGCAGGCTTTCAGGACTGAAACTCGACGAACCGGGTCTCAGGCGCACCGTTCTGCGCCTGAGCCCGATCACGCGGCGCCTGGAAAGGATACTCGATACGAGATACGAAAGCGTCTTCATGGATCGACAGCCACAGGCATTGGGCATTGTTCTTTTCGCGATTTCATTTGCCCTGTTCCTGCCGGTGCCATTGACCGGCTGGTTTCCGGCCATATCGCTCTTCGTCTTCGGCGTGGGACTTCTGGAACGCGATGGGCTGGTGGCTGGGATCGGGCTCAGCCTCGGGATGATGTCGATACTTCTGACGGCGGTGATGATCAGTTCGCTTGCGGCCGCAGCCGAAACGCTTGTCGACTGATCACGTTCCGAGATCGCCGAATGATCAGTCGCACTCGGTGCTGTTGGTGTTCTCGCTCGGCATCTGGGTGAGACAGAACCGCCCCGGTGAGAGGTCAGTGTTTTCGAGAATGGCGTCCTCGAAGACAGTGGCCTGAAAATCCGCATCTTCGAATGTCACGTTGATGAGCCGCGCGCCCCGGAAACTCGCTCCGCCGAGGTCGGCTCCGTCGAACGAGACATTCTCGATCACGGCGAAATCGAAAAGCGCGATATTGAGCTCCGCGCCACCGAAATCGATATCCCGCAAGGTCGCTTCGGTGAGGTCCATTCCTGTCAGTTTGCGTCCCGACAAGTCCAGTCCTTCGAAATTGCATCCGCGGCACTCGCCGAGCATGCGCAATTTCGAGGGATCGCCCGCCTGTTGAGCCAACACTGGAATTGCCGCGAGAAGCGCAAGAGCAGCCCCGAGCGCTTGACACCGGACCGTGGATATCAAGTGTTTCAACGTCGCCCCTCGCGAATAATTCAATCCCACCTCAGAAATCGAACAGATCTCCGAGGAAGGATTCGCGCTTTTTCTTGTAGGGCCGCTGGCCATGCGCGTCAGGCCGATAATCCTGCGCAGGGGCGGCAGCTCCGGCCCGCTCGACGATCTTGTCCAATTCACCCCGGTCGAGCCAGACGCCGCGGCATTTGGGGCAATAGTCGATTTCCACGCCGCTCCGTTCGGCTATGACGAGGGTCTCTCCGTCCACGGGACACTGCATGTCATTTCCTCCACTCGATTTGCCTGTTTTCACCACACATCTAAGCACTCCTCACGCCATTCCAATGCTTTCGACCTGAACAATCCCTGCGCCGTCTCCTCAGTCCTGCCGCGGATCGGCAAGGACGGTCGATACGGTTGTCTCGGCGCCCTCGCGACGGAGGGTGAGCGTGACGGTGTCCCCGGGCGCATAGGCGTCGAGCGCGTTGCTCAGATCCGCCGACGTGGCGACCGCACGGGCATCGACGGCGACGATGATATCGCCGGGTACGAGACGGCCCAGTCTGTCCTGGCGCGCTGCGCGCAGTCCCGCCGCAGCGGCCGGCGAGCCCGGCTCGACCCCTAGAACAATGACGCCATTGAGACCTTGTCCGGCGGCCAGTTGGTTGATCCGGTCCGAATGCCGGATGCCCAGAACAGGCGGTTGGTAAGTGCCCGTTTCAATCAGCTGCGGCACGACCCTGTTCACCGTATCGACGGGGACGGCAAATCCGATCCCTGCGCTGGATCCGGACGGGCTGAAGATCGCCGTGTTCACACCGATCAGCCGTCCGGCGCTGTCGATCAGAGGACCGCCCGAATTGCCGGGATTGATCGCGGCATCGGTCTGGATCAGCCCTTCGATGGTGGCGCCGCGCTGCGTCGGGATCTCGCGGTCGAGCGCGGAAACGATGCCCGTGGTCAGTGTCCAGTCGAGGCCGAAGGGATTCCCGATGGCCAGAACCGACTGGCCGACCTGCAGGGTCTCGCTCTCGCCAAGTGGAAGGGGCGGCGGCGCATCCAGCCCGGTGTCGATGCGAAGAACCGCCAGATCGTGCTGCGGGGCGGTGCCGACAAGCGCTGCATCGAGCACGCGCCCGTCCGCCAGCCTGACTTGCGCCCCCGACGCACCGGCAATCACGTGATTGTTGGTCACGATATGGCCGTCGTCGTCCCAGACGAACCCGGAACCCGTGCCACGCGGCACATCCAGCGCGCGGCGGGACCAGGGATCGAGCACGCGCTCTTCGGTCGTGATCGATACGACCGAGCCACGCGCCGCTTCGAAAAGCGCGATCGTGGTCTCCTCCTGGGGCGCCAGCGCGCCGCGCGCCGCCACGAGGCGGGGGACAGGCTCTCGCCACGGTGTTTCAAGGAGCAGGTATGCGGCGGCGCCTGCAACGATCAGGCCGACGACGAATGCCCTCATCTGTTGGCGTCCCTCTGACATGTCCCGTCTCTCAATCGACTGAAAATGTTCACTTGTTTCGTCACAGGGACAGATAAAGGCTGGCGATTTCAGGTTTCAACAGTCGGTGGCGCCGGAAATGGCATCGCGCGGCCAAAGAAAGTCGCAGCACGTCGTCGCGAGAGCCTCCATGTTGGCCCAGGCGCGCATCGCGATTTTCCTCGGCCGGCCATTTTCCGCCGAGGCAACGGCAACTTACTGCTGGAAATTTTTGAAACCCCGCGCTTTGTTCACCGCCAGTGCCTCCGGTTCAGCGTCGCCGATCCGTCCCGAACCCTGCGATCATGGCCCAAGGAGCATCGTTCCTCGCTTGAAATTCGTCATCTTCGTCAACGGCGCGGTGATGCTCGCCCTCGCAGTCTTCATGGGCCTGACCGCACTGCTCTTCCGCGACACCGGCGCAGTCTTCGGTGTGGCCGCGCTCACCGTCGGTCTCGTCGGTGGCCTTGTCATGATCGCCAACGGCAAACCGGATGGCGGTTTGAAACCGCTCCATGCCTTCCTGCTGACCTCGAGCGTCTGGATAGTCGCGGCAACTGCCGGAGCTGTTCCTCTGGCGGTCTGGGGCATGTCACCGGTCGATGCCTTATTCGAGTCGATGTCCGGTATCACAACGACCGGGTCGACCGTCATGACCGGCCTCGACACGACGCCGCGTGGCATCCTGTTCTGGAGGGCCGTCCTTCAGGCACTGGGCGGCATCGGGTTCATCGTCACGGGTGTCGCGCTCCTGCCCATCCTGAAGGTGGGCGGGATGCAGCTCTTCCGGACCGAAAGCTCGGAGAAGG
This sequence comes from Sagittula sp. MA-2, assembly GCF_030126985.1. GTDB lineage: Bacteria > Pseudomonadota > Alphaproteobacteria > Rhodobacterales > Rhodobacteraceae > Sagittula. The sequence goes on from NZ_CP126149.1 coordinate 47,631, forward strand.
GCGAGAAGGAATTGGCGAACGCGGCGCGCTTCGCAGGCGCCACCGTGACAGCTTACGGGTTCCTCATGGGGCTCTGTGCCATCCTTTACGGAATCGGAGGCATGTCGCCGTTCGACGCGCTCACCCATGCCATGACCACCCTGTCGACGGGCGGATATTCGACTTACGACGCCTCGTTCGGGCACTTCGACAGCGCGTTCCTGGAATACACCGCGACCCTCTTCATGCTGCTCGGCGGTCTGCCCTTCGCGTGGTACATCCGCGTGGCACTGAAGGGGCGCGTCGCGAGCGAGCAGGTGACGCACCTTGTGATCTTTGTGCTCGGGATCAGCGTCCTGCTTACGATCTGGCTCGTCTCGGTCTCCGAGAAACCGCTGGAAACAGCATTTCGCGAAGTCGTCTTCAATGTCGTCTCGGTCGTGACCACCACTGGATATGCTACTGCCGACTACACGACGTGGGGAACCTTCTCGGTGGCCGTATTCTTTGCCCTGACCGCCGTTGGTGGATGCACCGGGTCCACGGCAGGCGGAGCCAAGATGATGCGCTGGATCGTGTTCTTCCGCCTGTCGGCGACCCAGATCAGGACAGTCCATTCGCCACATGCCGTCATCGTCGCGCGCTATGAAGGACGCCGCATCGAGGACGACGTCGTCTCCGGGGTCGTTACCTTCTTCACGTTCTATTTCGGCACGATCGGGCTTCTGGCAGTGGCGCTCGCCCTTGTCGGACTCGACATGGAGACGGCCGTGGGCGGCGCGTTGACCTCGGTCGCGAATGTCGGGCCCGGTGTCGGAGGGATCATCGGACCCGCCGGGAATTTCCAGCCGCTCAACGACGCGGCGAAGCTGATCCTGGCCTTCGGCATGTTTCTCGGCAGGCTCGAACTCCTGACCGTGTTCGTCCTGTTCACGCCCCTGTTCTGGCGGGAACTGTGACGAACCTACGCGCCTGCGAGGCGTCGGCCGAATTTCGCCGGCTGTCGAGATCGCTTCTTGGGCCCGGAGAATATGGGTTGAGAGAACCGCCCTGTTGAACAATGGTTCTGCATCTTCAGCATCCCTCGAAGAGAACGAAAACGCGGAAGACTGTACCTCAACCTGAACTCGGGCCGCGACAGCGGCCCTTTCTTTTCATTCTCGAGCCAGACAGATCCATCGCGGACACTGAGCGGTCATCGGTTGCAGGTCATTGTGTGCCAGTCCTGCAACTGGCGTCGCAGGTACCTGTAGTCGTCGAGCATCTGCTCGACCGCCGACCCGTCTGGCAAATAGGCCAGCTTTTGCGCTGCCGTCGCGAGAAAATGTTCAGGATAATCCCGCAAAGGGGCGCATGGGCCCGGTTGTTCGGAATGGCCAACGGGTTCCGTGCAAGCCGAAACCCCGAACATCGAAAGTCCCGCGAGTACGATCATCAGACATCTGAACTCATGCAATGGATGGTTTTCCGACAAAGCCTGATCCACTGATCCATCATAGATCTGAAAAGGTGAGAATTCAGTGAATATCGGGCAGCCTGATCGTGAAGGAGCCGGTGTGGCCAACTGCGCATCTGCAGTTGCACGTTTCTATTCTTGCTCGCAAGTCTCACAAAGATCTCAACGCTCATGGAGGTTCCCTCAATGCAAGTCAGGAAGATCCTCGTGCCGCTCAGCGGCCAATACGATCCGGCCGATCCCGAGTCTCTGGAACTGCCGGCGTTGGCGACGGCCTTTGATCTCGGCCGGCGCTTCGGTGCTCATGTTGAGGTGTTCTGCATCGAAGCGCTGTCGAGTGAAGGCCGGCGGCAAATGCCCCGGTGGGTACCCCGGCTTGCAGTGGACGACCTTATCGACATGATCGAAAAGGAAGATGACAATCGCCGCCAGCGGGCACGTGCTCTGTTCAAATCAACGGCCGAACGATACTCGGCACCCGAAAGGTCAGAGCCGGTCCGTGGAGCCGGCTTCTCGGTCGATTTCGTGGAGGTGATCGGCGAAGTGAACCAGTCCCTTCCTTCGCGCGGCCGTCTTGCAGATCTGATCGTGACGGCATGCTTTCCTTTAGAGCGGCATTTCGATGTACCGACGCTCTTGGAGGTTGCCCTGCGCGAGACCGGCAGGCCGGTCTTGGTCGCTCCTCCAGCCGCGCGCACTTTGCTTGGCAAGAAAATCGCGATTGCATGGAATGGAAGCGCGGAAGCTGCACGCGCTGTGGGACAAGCCCTGCAGTTCCTCACAATGGCTGACGAGGTCGTGGTAATTTGCGTGAATGAGGATGAAGCGATCACCCCAAGTGCCGACAGTCTAGCCGAATACCTTCTTTGGCATGGCGTGCGCTCTCGAACCGTCACCTTGGACGGAAGTGCGATATCGGCTGGCCGGATGCTCCTTGAACAGGTCGAAAAAGAAGGGGCGGAAATGCTGATCATGGGGGCCTATACCCGCGACCGCATTCGGCGCGTGATATTTGGTGGAGTGACAAACGAGGTCTTGTCCCAAATGCCCGTGCCAGTTCTGATGATAGACTGAGTGCCCCATCTACCATTTAGGCTCTTGCGCCTCCAACTCGCCGTGTCTGGGCCTAAAGGCGGCTTCAGACTCAACTGTTTGTTTCAATTCGGAACGAACATCTGCTTGTCGACGTCGCCCCGCCCTTTTACAGCTGCCAACGCCTCCATCTTTCGCCGCGGGAATGTCGGCGAAGTCTGACGGTCTCTTGCTTCGTGCTTCGACGGGGCACGAAACTGCGCGATCACATTGTGAACATGAGCTGCACACAACCTCTTGCAACTATTTGAAATCACAACCGAATCGATACCATCCATCACTGGGACAACTTCTTCGCCCTCTCCGACATTCTGACCAGGTTTGCACTGGCAGTTGTTGCCGCCGCTCGTACAACTGCTGGACTCTGCACAACTCCTCGCCCAATCACCTCCCCGGTGCTCAAAGCGCCGATCCGCGATCTGCCCTTAACGCCGGCCGTGTTGAAGAGCCCTCGCACGACCCCGCTCGACCCGGCGACGACCGCGGGCGCGGCTGCAACCATCAAGTTACCTGAGATACCGCGCACGATCAGGGGCGTTGCTGCGACGAAGCCCTTGGCCAGGAACACCATGACGAAGAACGGCACCAGCGATCCGATGTTGGTTGCCGAGTTCGGATCACCGAGTTGGGCGAGCAGAGAATTCGCCATGCCGACGACGGTAGAGAACATTGCTGCGATTACGATGGGGTAGAAGGCATAGCTGACTGTCGTCGAGACCCATCTGTGGAAGAAATCCTTGGTCGCGTCAAAGAGCGACAGTGCGATCATGATCGGAGCGAGGCCAAGCATGAGTGTCAGCATCATCTTGGCGAAGATGAGTACGATGCCGGTCATGAAGCCGAGAAGGCTGAGGAGCACCAGGCCAATGCCGCCGAGGATCGCTCCGGTCATCCAGTTGAGGTTGTTGCCGATAGCGTTAAGGTATTGGCTGAACTCTGTAATCAGTCGGTCGAATTCGGCTGCGAAATAGGTAGCGCCCGCCCCGCCGCCCCCGACTGACGAAATCAGTGCGCCCGCCACATAGTCGAGCCCACCAATGACTGCATTTGCGACAGCGTTGAAGTTGGCCCAGTTGAAAGCGAAGACCCCTATCAGCATCAGCTTGATCAGGTACCAGAAGAAACTTGCCCCATCCATGCTGCGGAACTGGAATGCCATGTTGATGCAGACGCCGATCAGCGAAAGCGTGACCATCAGCAGGACGATCGTGCCGGTATTGCTCGCCACGGCCCCGAACTGGGACTCAGCCGCATCGACAAGGAACGCGTCTGCCGTTCCGACCATCCAGCTGACGACGCCCATTACCAGTTGCCTTGCGCTTCGCAGATATCCTGGACGGCGCGGGCGATCTGGTTCTGTTCGTTGCGGAGGGCCAATTGGGCTTGAGTGTGCTCCGCTTGGGTGTTGCTCGCGAACTGTTCCTCGTACTCGGTCGAAGCGGCATCCCAAGACGGGAAGCGCACATCACAGCCGCAATCGCCACTTTCGTTGATTGTCTCCCATGACCGCAACTCGTAGAGACGCATCAACGTCAGCGCCTTGTAGGCTTCCCGCGGATTGATTTCGTCCATCCAGGTCGGGCGCGCCGGACGATCGTTGCAGATCCGGTATTGTTGAGGCGACATATCGACCGTGAGATCGTTTGAGATCGGAGGCGAAGTCTGCGCCACAAGTGGGCCCGCAAGGGCGGCAAGCATGACTGCGAGGATTGGTTTTCGCATCTGGGGGGTTCCTTTTTTATTTTACTCAGCGGCAACGGAGGGGCTCTTGTTGCCTCTGCCGTCGACCGTATCGAGTTTCAAATCTGTGGTTTGACCCGGGAGGAAGAACTCGGTGATTCCGCGCGTGCCTTCATGGCGGCCTGCCTGAATGATCACGTCGATCGAGCCCTCAATGTAATCGATCATGTCGGCATAGGTCATCGGCACATCGGTTTTCAGGGCAGCGATGGCGAGGCGACGAACAGCAAGTTGTGGGGTCTCGGCATGGAGCGTAGTCAGCGATCCACCGTGGCCGGTATTGATTGCCTCGAGAAACGTCATCGCTTCGCGCCCGCGGACTTCCCCCAGGACGATCCGGTCGGGTCGCATGCGAAGCGTTGAGGCCAAGAGAACATCGGCACTGCGAACATCCGTGTCCCGATCTGCGATCAACGTCACGGCATTGGGCTGCTTGGGGCGCAGCTCGGCCGCCTCCTCGATGGTGATGATCCGCTCTTCGGGCGGAATCAGTGAAAGGATCTTGCGCGCCGCGACCGTCTTGCCGGTCGATGTACCGCCCGAAACGATCATGTTGAGCTTGTTCTCGACGCAGAAGCGCAGCGCGGCGTCGATGTCGCCGGAGGCAACCACATTGCGCAGTGCGGCGTTTCGTTCGCGCCGCAGACCTTCGAGGCTGCGCTCCTTTCCATAGAGGAAGCCGAGCCGGATTGCCTCCAGCGGCAGGGAGGAGAAGAACCGCAACGATATTGAAAACCCGCCCTCGACTGCCGGCGGCTGGATCACCTGCGCGCGGATCGGGCGATCTCGATATAGGATCGAGACCGAGACAATGGGCTTCTTCGTGCTGAGCGTCGTCGAGGCGGCCGAGGCGATCTGGTTTCCGAGGTCCTTGATCTCGGTCTGGCTCAGCGGGCTGCCGAGACCTCGCATGAAGTGATCGCCCTGGAATTCGCCCCAGACTTGTCCGTCGGGATTGATGCAGATCTCGATCGTGTCGTCGCGCAGGACCTCGGGGCCAAAACGGTCGAGCGACGCTTCCAGATAACTTGCGGCCATGTCAGAAAATCTCGAGGTCACGATCAACCATGACCGTGATCCGTGTACCCTGATCGACATGTATCACTGGCCGGATCGCCAGATAGTCCTGCATCACGCTTTGCGTGCTATCGCGCAGGTCGGTGCCGACATCACTCGCAACATCGGCCGCCGCCTCGCTGTCGATTTGACCCGCTGCAGCCGCAGGCAAGGCGCCGATCAAGGAGATCAGCGCGGCGGAGCCGAAGCGTTGCGCGAAACGGGTGTCGACAAACCCGGTGGTGCCAGTACGGCCGAGTTCGTCTCCACCGAAGGCGCTGATCTGCACGGTCTGATTATCGGGCAAGATGATCCGGTCCCATGCCACCATGACGCGCGATTGGGCAAGTGCGACATCGGAGCGGTAGCGCCCGATCAGCCGCGCGCCGCGCGGGATCAGGATACGCGTTCCATCGAAAGAATGGATGTCTTCCGAGACGATGGCGCGGATCACGCCGGGCAGTGTGCTGTCGAGGGCCGTCTCTGTCACAGCCTGAATCATGGTGCCCTGAACAACCGTGTTCGATGGGTTCGCGATCACTTCGGCACGTGTCACCTGTGCTGGTTGCGCGCCCGAACGAACAAAGGCTTCATCTGCATTCAAACGTGCGGCTTCCAGCGTGTTCTCCCTATCCGCACCCGCGCCCATCCCGGAGAACGCGATCATAGGAGACGCGATACGCTCTGCGCGGGCCTCAGCTTCAGCAGCGCGCCGCCTTTCGAGTTCGGCCAGCCGCAATTCTTCTTCACTTGGTCCCAATGAGGTCGGCTCTGGTGGTGCAAGCCGTGCAAGTTCCAAGTCCATGCGGAGCTGATCCAATTCGCGGTCCCGCTCGGTCAGCTGCCGCTCGAGGGCACGCTGAGCCTCGGCGGATGCTTCCTGTAAGGTGGCAATTTGCGCCGTCAGGTCCGCAACAGCCTGCTCCGCCCCGCTATCCGCGGCCTCGGCCGGTCTTGCGCGCAGTTCCTCGAGTTCCGCTCTCAATGTCGCAAGACTTTCCATCAGCGCGAGTTCAGACTCGCTCGGACCTGTGTCCGCAGGCGGGGCTTGGCTGGGCTCCGGGGTAGAAATCGGCGCCAGATCTCCGAATCCGGGGCCGCTGCTCTGGAACTCCTCCGGCGCGGCGGTCGCCATTGGTGCTTCTGCCGACGGCTGTAGGGCAGCCCACGCCAGACCACCTGCTGCGGCGATGCCGACGACTCCAAGGATCGCGGCAAGCGGTGCAGGCCGCTTGTTTGCCTTCGCTTTGCCTGTCGAACCTTCGAGAGCCGCGAGGCGCGCGGCGAGGTCTTCCGTACCTTCGGTCATGATGCGGCCTGTCCTGCGTTCTGGACGCAAACCACATCTTCGCCAAGACGAAGGACCCATTGTCGGTTGACGCCAGACACGCGGATGACGCCGTCACTCAAGGCCTGGCTGTTCACCGCGCGTTCCCTCCCGTTCGAATATCGGAAGATGGCGGGCACCGGCGCGTTCCGTGCAAACCGGAAATACGTGAAGGTACCATCATCCCAGATGGCCGTCGGCGTGAACTCTTCTCGGGCACTGACCGCATAGTTCGCGTTCGGCGCATCGGCCGCAACCGCCCTGGTGGGTTGCACGCGGTTTTCAGGGTAGCGGAACTGCACGACATAATGCGGCGTCTCCCGGGCTTCGACGACATGGAAGTAGTAGGAGCGGCGGTTGGTGTAGACGGTGATGTTGGTGGCGACGCCAGATGCTGTCGGCTTGATGGCGAAGGCACGGCCACCCGGGACACCGTCGAATTGAAATCCGACCGTATCGCCGGCGATGATCGAACGGATGGTTTCACCCTCACCGAATTCGACTGTGGTGACGCGGGTCAGAGTCGTGACGACACGGTAAACCTGGCCTTCAGTCCAGGTCGCGACGCGCACGCGATTGTCATGAGAACCTGGGCGGGGCGTAGTTTCAGCCAAAGCAGTCGTTCCCGCGAACGCGAGAATACTGGCGGCCAGCAGCGCAGAGATTGGAGTGCGAGTCATTCGGAACGGTCCGATCGGATGGCATATTGGGTGACGGTGAAACCGAAAGGGTTTTGCCAGACATCGTCGATGGCGCGGGTCCGCTCGGGGCGGAATTCGAACATCAACGTGGCAGTGAACGATCCATCCTGTACCCCTTGCGGGCTTGTCAGGCGCTTTCTGAGCCGCACCTGGGCGCGGTTCTCGCCAATAAGGGTGATCGATGCGATCTCAACGGCCATCTCGGCTGCCGCCCCATATCGCGTTGGCGGATAGCTCTCCTGCCCCGATGTCCACATCGCGCGCATGTTGGCCTCGGCCGATCCGGAAGACTGTGCGAGGACACGGCGGACACGAAGATCGTTGTCGAGCTGGTTGTAGGTCTCGCGGTCGAGAATGTAGCGGTAGATTTGCGCTTCGATCACGGCAGGCCGTTCGGCAAGCGACACGGTTTCAACCGTGGCATTGGGGAGCGCCAGCCCGGTCGCGGGATCGTAGGGGACAACCACTGGAGGCGGCGTCTCGACCAACAGCGCGACAGCCGCAGCCGTCAAACAGCCGAATACACCAAAGCCTGCTCCAGAAAGGCCGATCATCCGCCAAAGCTGTTCCCGGCGCAGGGCACCGTAAACAAGTTCCTCTTCCACGAGTTCGCGCGCAGTCATCACCCCTACCCCACTCATGGCTCAAGATCCGGCAAGGTGAAGTCCATGTAGCGGCGTTCTTCAGCAACGGTGGCGGCGTCAACCACGCCTGCATTGCCAGCGCCTAGGGTTTGGATCGCTTCCAGCTCCCACATCCGGGTCATGGCGATGGCGAGTTCCGCCGTGACGCGTGTGTTATGATCCATCGAGGCTTTGAGATCTTCCATGTCCGGGATCATCTCGACCAGACGTTCCACCCGTTCGAGAGACTGTTCCGCCTCTGCGTGGCTGTTCTGCGCCGCCGCCGACATCACAGCACCTGTGGTTGCCCGCGTGGCCACGCCTTCCGCGCCCGGATTGCCGCTGGTGGCGATTTCGCGGAGAGAATCCTCGTCGAACCCGGCACTTGCCAGCGCCTGTTCCATCTGCGTGCGCATGGGTCCGGCATTGGGCCCGATGAGAGCGCTCCAATCGCCCGCCTGGATGCCTCGGATCAGGCCGGGGATGTCTTCGAAGTTGGCCTCAAGCAAGGAGTCGAGGTCCCCGCCCATGGCAAGCCCGAGGATGCTGCGCGGCCCGGTGAGCGAGGCATACATCTCGTTCAGCTGATCGAGCTGGCTTTGCAGCATGTCCAGTTGCTCCAGCGCATTGTCCAGAAGATCCGTCTGGATCCCGAAATCCTGCAGCATCTGCTGAAGCTGACGGATTTCCTGGGCAATGTTCTGAGTGTCCACCGTGGGCACACCCTGTGCCGCGACAGGTCCGGTGACATTGAGGGCAAGCGCGAGAGCGATGCTACCGGCGAAAAGGGAACGGGGCAGGCGCAGGTTCAACGCAAATCCTCCTGACTGAAATCCATGTATTGCCGCTCGGCAGCCTGGGCCGCCGCCAAGGCGATCTGCTCGGCGCTGAGTGGCTCGGTTCGGGCGGCCTTGATCCGGGTTCGGATTGCGACCAGTCGGGCAAGTTCTGCCCGGGCATAGGTGTTGAGCGCGATGGCCTCGTGGAGATCCTCGGTCTCACTGATGCGTGTAATGATGTCCTGAACCCGCAGGGCGGCGGCGCGGACCGAGACCAGCGAATAGTCGCCATAGACCCCTGCGCCATGGGCCGAGAGGCTGAAACTCGCGTTGGCGAGGAGCACAGGGTCGATGGTGCCGAGCGCATCGATGCCGCCTACGGCCGCGAGGTAGCTGTTGTACTGCTGCGGGATCACCACGACATAGTGCTGGGTTTCCGCGAAGGGTGGCACACCGCCATAATCCTGCACATTGCCCGGCCCGGCGTTATAGGCGGCGAGCGCATGGATAATGTTGCCATTGAACATGTTCAGCATTTGCGCGAGGTATCGCGCACCGCCGGTGACCTGCAGATAGGGATCGTCGTAATAGGCCGGGTAGATCCCGAGATCGCCCGCGGTACCGGGCATGATCTGGGTAAGTCCGAAGGCCCCCACGGGTGAGCGTGCCCCGATCTGGAAACGGCTTTCCTGCCAGATCAGCGCTTGCAGGAGACAGCGCCACTGCACGAGCGAAAGACCCGCGCGACCGACACCCGGCAGGCCGTGGGTGTCGCGCGCCGCTCGGATGATCAGCTCTTCGATGCCTTCCCGGGCATCGCCGAACATCCGCGTTGCCGCTGGATTGGTATCCTCGGGCGCATAGAGACTGGCGGCCGCGCTTTCGACGTCGTCAACCGCCCCCTGCCCCGCCTCGAGCCCGGACACGGTGCCGGCCACGTCTCCAGCGCCAAGCGACATGGCATCCATCAGCCCCTCTAGCGACGCGAGTTGCTGGCGCTCGATTTCGGCCAGTTCCTCCTCGCGGCTTAGCCGGTCCTGCTGCAGTGCCAGGTCCCGATCGGTCTGCTCAAGGATCGCCTGCCGCTCTGCGAAGAGGCGCAGATCAAAGGTCGGCACGCCTTGGGCGACCGCTGGCCCCGCCGTGGGACCTGCCAGTGCAAAGCCGATCATCGAGAGAGGAAGCCAGGTCCGCATTGGCTCAGCCGCCCGCCCCCAAGAGGACGAAATCGCAGGCCGTGTCGCGGCGCGTGACCTCCGCCCCCATGGTCGAGATCGTGGCGGTGGCGGTTCCTGCCTGCGCAGGAGCCTCGCGAAAATTGAAGCAGTTGGCTTGCGGGGGGTTATGCTGCGCACAGGCTGTCAGGGTCAGGCCGAGCCCGAGCAGTACGACGCTGCGAATGATGGTACGGGTCATGTCACTCTCCAGAAATCAGGACGTTCGCGATAATCGGCGCCGACAAGCGCTTCGCCCTTCTCCATTCCGCCAAGGATGGTCACGAGCGGGCCGAGCGCGCTGAGATCGGCATCGATCACGACGGAACCACGGTCGTCGCGTACAAGCGCGAGCCGCGAGGCCGAGCCGACGCCTAGAAGCACGTCGAGCTCTTTCTCGGTCAGGCCGAGCATCGCGTAGTCAGCGGCGGAAGCACGAATGTTGGGCAAGAGCACCTGGGTTGGCACAGCTTCCACGATGGTCTTGCCGGTGCGCGTGCGCTCGAGCTGGCTGGCATATTGCGTCATCATCACGACGACGGCGTTCTGCTTGCGGGCGGTCACCAGCCAGTTGCTGAGTCGCTCCGCGAAGTAGGCGTTGTCGAGGGCTTTCCATGCCTCGTCGATGACGATGATGGTGGGCTTGCGGTCCTCGATCACCCGCTCGACCCGGCGGAAGAGGTAGGACAGGACCGCCATGCGTTCCCGCTCGCTCTCGGAATCGAGGATGCCGGTGAGGTCAAAGCCCGCGACGTCTCCATCGATGCTGAAACTGTCCTCGGCATTGGCCCCGAAGATCCAGCCGTAGCGACCCTCGGCCGTCCATTCCTGCATACGCTCGAAGAGATCGCCCTCGTCATCGGTCGAGACCAGCAGCGAGGCGAAATCCGACCAGTTACGTAGGCCCGCATGTCCTGCGCTGGCGTTCTGGCGCACGACTTCCTGCAGTCGGTTGGTCTGAACCGGGGTCAGCGGTCGATCGCGCCGCTCCAAGAGGCTCGCGAGCCAATCAGCAAGCCATGCCTGGCCCCGCACGTCGATCTCGGTCTGGAGCGGATTGAGGCCCGTGGGGCGCCCCGCCCGCACGGTCGAATAGCTGCCGCCGAGCGCGCGGACGGCCATCTCCATCCCCGCGCGATAGTCGAATACGAAGACCCGCGCACCTGCCCGCCGTGCCATGGTCATCAGGAAAGCCGCCAGGACGGATTTGCCGGAGCCGGGACGGCCGAGGATCAGCGTGTGGCCTCCCGTGGGCTCGCGATCCGGCGCGCCCTGTTCGTGGAAGTTGAAGCGAAAACCGCTGCGCTCGGGTGTGGGAAAGAGCGTGATCGGAACGCCCCAAGGGACTTCCCGCCCGGTTTTGCCGAGCGGTGTGCGGTGGAAGGTGGCGAGATCGGCGAAGTTGTGGTTCGTGATCGCGGCCTTGCGGCTGCGCGCCCCGGTATTCCCCGGATGCTGCGCCATGAAATGTGCCCGCGCCCCGAAGGCTTCCGAGATCAGGTTGATCCCGGTAGTGGCGGAGATGTTGCGGATTTCGGCTGCGATATCGTCGAGGGCGGCCTGGTTGCGCGCGTAGACGGCCACCGTCATGTGGTGCTCGCCGAAGATCAGGCGCTTGGATTCCAGATCGTCCTGCGCGAGTTCCAGCTCCTGCGCGAGGCTGACGGCGCCGTCATTGGCGGCTTGCATCAGGCGCAGCTGCCGTTTGATCCGGCCTGCCATGATGTTGGCGTTGATCGGCACGAAAGAATGCGTGACCACCATGTCGACGGGCAGGTTCAGCTCGTCGAGCATCAGGCTATCGGTCTTGGCGGGGTAGTTCTTCACCGCAAAGATCGCCCCGAGCTTGTCGCCGACGGCACCGTCCGAGAGTGCGATGGTCGTGCCGCGGAAGGTGACGCGGGTATTTGCGACGTCCTCGGCGATCACACCGAGGCGCGACCGGGGGAAGAGCGGGTGCTCCTCGCCTGTGTTGAGTGAACCGAGGAAGCCCAGAAGCTCGCCGCTGCTGGCGGCCATCAGGCGGGGCTTCAACTCGTCGAAGGAGGACAGAAGAAACCCCACGACCTCGTCGAGTTTCCGCAAGCGCCGGGTTGTGTCCGCCGCATGTCGGGCGCGGGACGCGCCCAGACCGAAGGGCAAGCGGCTGCCGGTTTCCGGGCGCTTCAACACAGTCAGGGTCAGCGTCTTGTCGCGCAAGCCCGCGCGGCCGAGATGCGCGTGCCATCGTTTGTCGACGGCGGCAGAAAACCCCTCGCCCGGAACGGGCGGCAGGGTCACGTCGACCGCTTTCGAGACCTTGTGCAGGTAGAATGAGAACTCGGTCCCGACCTGCGCGACGATGCCAGCCAGCAACCCTCCGATCCGGTCGAGATGCCCGTCCTCGCTCGTGGTGCTGTTCACCCCTTCGAGGCGGATGCATTGCATCAGCTCGTTGCCGCGTGTCCGGATCGTTCGGTCGTTCACGAGGCTCACATAAGGCAGCATCATTGAGAGCCGCTTCTCGCCCTTGACCCATGCGGGTAGCGCGGTCAGCGGATCGATGGCGTTCTCAACCTCATCGGCAATTCCATCACGGGGCATAGCTGTCGCCTCCGTGCAGCTTGCGGTTCGTCGTGGGCGGGGTTTCCTGCAGGGTGATCACCAGGACATCGAGGAAGTTCGGATCCCAGTCTGCGGCCTTCCAGAGCGCCGGCCAGGCCAGCCCCGCGAACACAGCGACCACCCAGCTCTGCACCCAGAGGAACAGAAGCGTCGAGCCGAAGAGCCAGACCATGGCGTACATGATCGGCAAGCCCATCAGCTTGGGTGGCCTGAGAAGGCCGATGAACACGCGGGACTGGTCAGCCATGGACGGAGCTCAGGTGGTCCAGATGGCGGCGACGATGGTGGGTGCTGCGGCGATGCCCGCGATTGCAACCACGACCCAGAGCGCCTGACGGAAGTCGAGGATGCCAAAGAGCCAGGAAAGGAACACCCCGATCAGCGCAAGCGTTCCGATCACGATTCCCAAGGGGCCGGTGATCGCATCGACAATTCCTTGAAGCAGGGTCTGTACCGGCGAGAGGTCGATGCTCTGTGCAAGCGCTGGACCCGCCAGCACGATAAGGGCCATCGCGCCGAGCGCGACGATCGAAGGTCTCGATGTCATGAAAGATCTCCTCTGAGCCGCTCAAACACGGCAGTCACACGGGCCACATGCCCTTGGGTTTCTCGAAAAGGGGGGATGCCGCCGTGGCGTGTGACCGCCTCAGGGCCAGCGTTGTACGCCGCAAGGGCCAGAGAGCCCTCGCCGAACTGGTCGAGCATCATCAGCAAGTAGCGGGCTGATCCGTCGAGGTTCTGCGCAATGTCATGTGGGTCCACGCCGAGGTCGCGGGCGGTATCCGGCATAAGCTGGCCAAGGCCTATGGCACCGACAGGGCTAAGTGCAGCCGGATTGTATGCGCTCTCGACTTCGATATTGGCCCGGTAAAGGAGCGCCCAATCAGTGACTGAAAGCCCTGCGCGACGCAGCGCACCATGCCCGGCATACCGCAGAGCCGTGGTCTCGATCGCATGGAGGATTTCTGGGGTGGCGCGGGCGGCGGATCGAGCCGGGATCGCTGTCTCGCTCGTTGCGTCAGGAACGCGAGGTTCTGCGAAGAGAAAAAGACGCCCGTTTTCCTCTTGAGAAGAGGAAATCAATTGGCCGTCTGGGCCAACCGAAAAGATGAAACCGTCGGCCAGGGCCGGGGGCGCGGAACAAACGCCTGTACCCAAAGCAACGACGAGCGCAGTCGCGCGGTCAGCTGCCTTTGACCGGAGGCGCGGCGTGGCGCTCGCGGCCACCTTCTTCAAGTGGGATGCTAGCGGTCGTACAGCCCATGTCGGCCAGGAAACTGACAAGGCCAACGATGGTTTTGAAGTCGCGGAGCTTGAGGACGCTTCGGCTGGTGACGAGCATCTTATCGTCACGCCCATCAGTGGCGACGGCGCGGATGACCCACGAGCCGTACCAGCTGTTATGGCGCTTCTCTGCTCTCTCCTTGCAGACCACCTCAATGAGGTAGCCCTCGGCGAGCAAGCCGCGCAGTCCGTCTTCTGTAACCACATTCGGGGCTTCTTCTATCATGGCCTTCCCTTGGGTCCTTGTTCTGCCTGGGTGCAGTATCAGGCCCACGGGGTCGCAACACCGTGAGCGATACAAAACAACATTAATGATAGCAAGACGATTTATTCGAGTTGACGAACCGTCTTTGGCTGCAATAGGTAGCTATCGCACGAAACCATAAATTTGAAGTGGCAAAGGAGTTTTGCCCTGCGCATGTTTTGTGCATTTCGACACGGCTTGCTTGGTCTTGTTGTGCCGTTCGGACTGATCGGCCAAATCGCAAACGCCTGTATCGCGCCGGAACGGCCCTTCCTGCCCGAACGGCCGGAAGACGTTCGAGAATATGCCGATCTTCTGCGATCCGATTTCGAGGGCTACATCGTCGACATCCAGGACTACTTCCGCTGTCTTGATGCCGAGCGCCAACGCGCGTTTCAGGAGGCGCGCGAGGTCAGTGTGGACTATGGAAGGCTAGTCGAGCTATTGGAATGAGGAGACGCGTGGGCTTAACCGCCGTCGAGATCCTCGTAGTAGACGAGCGCGGGCATGTTGCGGCGCTGGTGCACGATGCGCAGGATGACTGCCGCGCCATCCGCCGCCTCGAGCCGCTTGTAGAAGATCACGTGACGCTGGCAGTTGACGGATCGCATCCCTGGGACAAAGAGACTCCTGTCCCGGCCCGCGTCGGGATCGCCAGTGATCCGCTCGAAGGCGGTGACCAACTGACGGTAATAGGCGAGCCATTGGTCCCTGCCCCAAGTATCGACGGTGTAGGCACGGATCTCTTCAAGGTCGGCCCTGGCCCAACCGGAAAGTCGAATGGTCATGCGGGTCAGCGATCAAACGCATCCGGTTCGAAAGCATGGGCATCGAACTCGGCGAAGTCCCCATTTTCGGCCAGGGTGGCTGCCTCCTCGAGGTCGGCCTTGAGGGCATAGAACTGCCGTGCGCCATCCCGCTCCATCAGCATCCTCACGCCGGCGCGCACGACTTCGCTCAGATTGGCGTAAGCGCCGGACTCGATCTGCGCCTGCATATATTTCTGCATCGGTTCGGTCAGGTGGACGTTTGGCATCAGACTCTCCTATCCGTGCTCAATCGTATCAGATACTGACATAGATATTCAAGCTCATGTTCGATCCCAACTTAGGCACCAACACAAGTTCGTTGCCCCACCCCGTCCTTCCGTTCCTGGATTCCAGCCGGGGAACCAGGCACGACAGTTTCCCGATACTGCCCCTCCCGAGACCATGAGCGCTACGACACGCCGTTTGACGGACTCTTGCGGTCCAGTCTTCCGTGACCGCTTTCGTGGCCGCATTGGAACGCCATATTTGTATTTTGTTACAGATGTTTGTTTGGCAGCCAACATGAAACAAGGCTGCAATTTTGGCCGCTTTTACTACACCACAAAAGCCCACACCGGCGTCAGGACTCGGAAGCCGTCAAGCGACACAAGCTGACTGTTGCACGCCACTAGCAATCAAATCCCCTTGCTATCATTAATGTTGTTTCGTATCGCTGCACCATTATAGATGGAGTCGGCATCATGAAGCACGTGATCCACGGCGTGGCCACTGCCACGGCAATAAGCATATCCGGACTAATGGCCTCGTCCGGTCCGGCTCAGGCCTATCAGGTGGACTGTGCAATCCTCCTCTGCCTTGCGGGGGGCTGGCCTGCCTCCGCGCCCTGCGCACATGCTAGAGCGGTCTTCATTCGGCGGATTACGCCATGGCCGATCGAGCCGCCTTTGCAAATCTGGCGGTGTCCGATGGGTGTGTCGTTCAACGATCCCAACCCGATGTCGCCCATGGAACGCCTTTATGACATCACGTTCCGCGATCCGTCCGTACCGCAGGAATCGACTCCGATCCCCCTTGTTCACGTCCAAGCAGATGAGCAAGCCGACATCGACATCTCGGGCGACGCCTTTGATTTCGTGCGCAGCATACGGGTCTATCACATCCAGTATCGCCAGCACGAAAACCGAGATGGCGACTGCAATCGCAGCGACTCGACGCGATTGGGGTCCTACGGCGTGCAGGGCGACTACCGATGGACAAGATCCACCGTGGGCCAGGTGCCAGCCGCATCTGGCCTGAGCATCCCGAATGGATGTGGCAGCTACTTTTACCGTTCCGTCTTCGTCGACTGGCGTGATCACGCCGGGAACTATGGTTCTGAAGAAGTTCGCTACTGACAAAATCTGCGCGCGGTTTTTACCGCGCGCGTCCTGACAACCCCGCACGGAAGGCTGTGCAAAACCCCCGAAAAGGAGACGACGCCAGACCGTGAAGCCTGACGCCGTGCTAGAAAACTCCGTGAACAAGAGTTTCCTAGCGCACCGCTAAAACACCTGCAACCAGCAAAGTTGTTTTGCTGGCAAGAATGTTGTTGTCTCACGACATGGCGTCGGATCTCCAAGGAGACCTCGACCATGGAACCTACGACCGGCCTGATCCTGCGACGGATCACGCAGACAAATCTCTCTGTTGCAGCGCACAAGCTTGCCACCCTCATCCTCGATGCCATCGCCTGGAAGGATGGCTACAACGGTTTGTCGCGCGGAACGGCAGCCTTCACCCTCTCGGCCCTGGCGGAGAAGATGGGTGTCTCACGGCAGTATCTTGCGGTTCTTCTGAGCGAACTTGAGGCTTCGGAGTTGCAGCTCGAGCGGGCGAAGCCGAATGGCAAGTTCGCGCCCTGGATCTTTCGGTTTTCCGCTTTCGACGAGGAGAGTGAAACCCATGATCTCGTGTCAGGTGAAGGCGACACATCACTATCTAGAGATAATAAAAACAAAACTATCTTCTCAGGGCTGATCGATATCACCACGAGTTCGAACGTTTTTCAGACAAGTTGGGCGGAGCTCATCAAAGCAGCGAAGGCCACGTTGCCCTGCTGGAACATCGACACCCAGGTCATCTGGGATCGCTTCCTTGCCTTCAACCGGTCCCGAGGCAACGGCAGGGTGCCGGCCGGCTTCCTGCTTGGCTTCATGCGCCGATGGCGAAATTCGTGGGGAACTCCAACTCGTCCCGCGGTCAAGCCGCCCGCGAGACCAATAACGGATCCCAAAGAGCGCGAATTGCTGAGACAGATGCAAGCCGCACCAACTGCGAACCGCCAGTTCCACGCGTCCGACTTGTGTCGCTTGATCGGACACGCTGCCTACGAAGCGCGGGTACTCGATGTGATCCGCAAGTTTGGGTGCCAGAGGTTTTCAGCAACCTTGGCGGTGCACGGACGAGCGGTGCTGGAAGGGGAGATATCCCGGTAGCTTCGCTTGCTCGGACTTGGAGTCCATGAAAGCCCCGCTACAGATGTCAAGTTCCGATAGTGAAGTTTATGTTAAATTTCGAAGAATTCAGCGCGTAGGGACTTATTATGCAGCCTAAAGTCGACATCAAACTGCATCGGATTGTTTCATCCGAGCAGACAAATGTTGCTGACTACATTTAGATCGTTCCGTTCCTCCATTAATCGTGAAGCATCTGATGTGATGTCAATTTCCAGGCCAGAGTCCTTTTCTTG
The DNA here is from genome assembly GCF_030126985.1 of Sagittula sp. MA-2. Taxonomy (GTDB): domain Bacteria; phylum Pseudomonadota; class Alphaproteobacteria; order Rhodobacterales; family Rhodobacteraceae; genus Sagittula. The sequence goes on from NZ_CP126149.1 coordinate 65,228, forward strand.
CAGAATCGCTGGCTACCCGTCACGCGCCCACGCAATTGCGGACTCGGTATCGCTGGATTCGAACCACTGCATCTCGGAGCCCGTCAATAGGTTGACCACCCGTGCGCCCCATTCCATCCATCTGCGTTCTCCGACAACCGCTATGCGACCGAAATCGTTCGCGTGGGCGGTGTCGACCTTCAGATCTTCTAGCATCGCCGAAGGCTCTTCGTAGCCCTCGAAACTTGTAAGGTCGAGAACCAGACCCGGATTATCGGTTGTTCCAAGACGCTCATGAAGCAGCGCGTGCATTTACTTGAATTCTGTCTCCGTCAACTTGCCTTCGCAGACGAGCCCGATGACATCATCACGCTCGGTCAGCGTTTCCTTGAACATTGGTCTTCTCCTTTTCACTTGCGTTGCCGTGACCGTAGAGATCGGCGTTCTGATGAGCGCGATCCTCGTGCTCGAATTCGAGGCTGGAATGGCTGATGCCGAATTCTTCCTTCAGCCGCTCCTTGATCGCGCTCTTGATCTCTTCGATCTTCGACCATCCCTCGGCTGCCACGACGACATGACAGTCGAGCGCAGCCTCGTGCTCTTGCATTTGCCAGAGATGGACGTGGTGGACGTCGGCGACGCCTTCGACTTTCCGCATCGCTTCGACGACGGCCTCGTTGTCGATGTCCGGCGGGCTCCCGAGCATCAGGGTTCGGATTGGGCCGCCTATTTCAGTGAAAGACAGATACAGGATGTAGGTCGCGATGCCGATGGTGATGGCAGGATCGACCCAACGCATGTCGTAAAGGATGATCAGCGACCCAGCGACGATAACCGCGACCGAAGCAAGCGCATCCGAAAGGTTGTGGAGAAAAAGCGCACGGATGTTCACGCTCCCCTTCTGCATCGAATAGGTCAGCATTGCGGTCAGCGTGTCGACCACAAGCGCGATTCCACCGAGAATGACGACGGTCCACCCCATGACTTCGGGTGGATCAATCATGCGCATGCCACCTTCGTAGATCAGATAGAAGCCGATCACGATGAGGGTGGTGTAGTTGATCAGGGCCGCGACGATTTCGACCCGGCCATAGCCGAAGGTCATGCGCTCATCGGCCGGGCGGCGCGCGATCTTGCGTGCGGCAAAGGCAATGACAAGCGAGGCCATATCGGAAAAGTTGTGCAGCGCATCGGCGATCAGTGCCAGGCTGCCCGACAATATGCCCCCGACGATTTGCGCAACGGTAAGAAGCCCGTTCGCCCAGATCGCGATGGCAACCCGCCGATCGCCAGAATCCGGATCGATATGCGCGTGCCCGTGGTCATGTGGCATTGGCAGGCTCCTCATGCGCGTGTGTCGCGCGTCGGTCAGTCTTGAGGCGGTCGCTGCGGAAACCACGAACGCGCGCATTCATCCAGTGGCGTATGATATGACGGTAAAGGGCACCACGCAGCCATCCAAAGGATTGCTCATGGGAAAAATAGAAGGCGTCCGGCGTATCAAACACGCCGAAATCCTGCACGATGCCGGTTTTCTGAATGTAGGTATCTTCTCCGTTCCAGGCGACGGGAGGCGCGCCAAGGCAATCCGTGCCCGCGCCATAACCGCAGAGACTTTCTGTGTCCGAGAATGACGTTTGCAGGACATCGAGGAAAGCGTCATCCAGGATGAAGCCTTCAAGGTTGATCCAGGCACCTTGAAATTCGATCTCGACCCATGAGTGGAGAATTTCCTGCGGAGCAAGCGGATACACCAGCTCAGGGACAACACCGCGCTGCAAGCCTTTGTGGATCGTAAACCCATGCAACCGGCAACGAATGCCGACACCACGCAGCAGCGCCATCAAGAGCGTGCTTTTGGTATTGCACTGCCCATAGCCGTCGGAAAGCACTTCGGATGCGGGGATGTCGTCAGCTCGATTGTATCCGAACGCGATTTCATTCCGAACGAAATCATAGGCAGCTCCGATCCGATCGTATTCGGATAAGCCGCGCCAGCTGCGGTTCTCAATTAGACGCGCAAGAGGCGCGGCATCAAAATCCAGTAGTTTGGTGGGTACAAGTAGGGGGTCGATCATCTGCAACGGGTCGCTCCTCGAATCGTCTTGGAACAAGACTAATTGCTATAGTCACTATAGCTTCAATCCTTTCTTTCAGAAAGAATCTCCCGCAACTATTTGTCCGTGTGAACCGCTTTGTGGTGTTCGCCGTGTGCGTCGCGCAGGATGTCGATACCGCCCCAGGCCGCGATCCCGGCGACGATCACACCGACGACAAGGTCCGGCCAGTTGGTTCCTAGCCAAGCGACGAGGCCACCGGCCACGACGATCCCGAGGTTCGCGGCGAAATCGTTGTAACTGAAGGTGTTGGCCGCGCGGATATTGACGTTTGGATTTTTGAGCTTAGCGAGCAGCCAAACGCAGACTGCGTTGATAGCCGCCGCGATCAGGGCCATTGCAATCATGATCGTCCCGAGCGGATCTGACCCACCGATGTAGCGGCGCCACGCATCGTAGAGGATGCCTGCAGCGAACAGGATCAGCAGCCCGCCGGAAACGTTCGCCGCCCCGCGTTTCCATTTGGCGGATCGGGACAAAGCGAAAAGGCTGATCGCGTAGACGAAGCTGTCGGAGAGGTTATCGAGCCCGTTGGCGATCAGGGCACTTGAGTCGCCGAAGGCGCCTGTTGCGAAAAAAGCCACGGCCAAACCGATATTGAGCGCCAGAACGATCCAAAGCGTCCGTCTCTCCATTGAATCTTGTCTAGCGGCCATTTTGTGGTTCCAGCTTGTGTTGTACGACACATTAACTTCTGCGGCAGATCTGCGTTCCAGCCGGAATGTTGGCTGAATTCCTTCAGGCCCCGATTTCCTCGTGTTCGGTCAAGCATTCCGAATGGTCCCGCAACACCTCAAGCACCTTGCAATCTCCCGTCCGCCCGCCGCTGCATTCGTGAACCATGCGTTTCAGTTCCGTGCGCAGCGCCTTCAGGCGGGCCATGCGCTGCTCCACCTGTTTGAGCTGGCGACGCGCGATGGCATCAGCCTCATCACAGGGCCGGTTGGGATGGTCGCTGAGGTCGAGCAGCTCGCGGATCGCATCGAGCGAGAAACCGAGTTGTCGCGAATGGCGGATGAAGGACAGCCGGTCGAGCTGTGCATTGTCGTAGCGCCTCTGCCCGCCTTCGGTCCTGCCAGGTTCGGGCATGAGCCCAATCTGTTCGTAGTACCGGATGGTCTGCACCTTCGTGCCAGTCTTCTTTGACAGAGTACCGATCGTGAGCATTTTCGCCTCCATGAAAAAGATACAGTTTGTGTAGGTTTTGCCGTCGGAATAAACAAGTGTCGGTTTCACAGACGCGTGAGTTCAAGCTATACCATGATTTCGTGCTTGAACCTCTAGCGGCTAGAGGATGTATCCGCACTTGCAATAAGAATCAAAAACAGGCGAACAGGATTGTCCCTTACATCGGCACAGAAGTTTCTTTGGGTTTTGGCAGGCGTGGCAGCGCTTGCCTTCGTATGGCTCTTGCTATGGTCCGATTATCGTGCCGATAGCGCCCGAACTGACGCCGAGCCGCCTTTTTTCGCTGAGTTCGAACTGACGGACCACCAGGGTATGGTTCAAACCGAGGAGGACTTTGCGGGGCGCTGGATGCTGGTTTTTTTCGGCTTTACCAACTGCCCCGACGTCTGCCCGACGACCCTATCTGAGGTCGCGGCGGTGATGGACGGTCTGGGCGACGATGCCGCCAAGGTCCAGCCGATTTTCATCACCATCGACCCCGAACGGGACACGCCCGCCGCACTCGCCGAATACGTCCCGCTGTTCGATGCGGGCATCATCGGTCTGACCGGCACGCCGGAACAGATCGCCGCCACATCCGAGACGTTTCCGATCTTCTTTGAACGCGTCGAAGAGGCTGCGGCGCCGGATGGTTACACGATGGGCCACACGTCGCATTTGTTCCTCTTCGATCCCGACGCGGGCTTCGCCGACTCGTGGCCCTACGGCACCTCCGCCGAAGAGATACTCGCCGATCTGGAAGAGAGGTTCTGACCGACATGAACCGTATGTCCGGAGAAACAGCCCTCGGGCTGGCGTGGATCATCGCGCTCGTCGCCTCGCTTGCCGTGCTTTTTGTCGGCGAGGTGCTGGGGCAGACGCCCTGTGTGCTGTGCTGGTTCCAGCGCGCCTTCATGTTCCCCTTGGCCATTGTCCTCGGGCTCGGCCTTTGGTGGCGGGACGGCCGCGTGGGGCGCTACGGCATCGCATTGGCGCTTGGCGGCGGCGCAATCGCCCTCTGGCACATGGGGCTGTACGTCGGTCTTGTTCCCGAACGCGTCCAGCCCTGCACGGCCACCGGCCCCTCTTGCACCGATGACAACCAACTGGTCTTCGGCATCCCTATCCCGCTGATGGCGCTCGCCGCCTTCGCGCTGATCGGGGCGCTGTCGGCCCTTTCATTGAAGGACACACGAACATGAATCGACGCGGCCTGATCCTGTCCGTTCTTGCCCTCGGCGCCGCCGGTTTCGGCGGAGCCACCTGGTTTGCAATCCGCCCCGGCCCAGTGGCCGAAGCGGAGCCCGTTGCTCCGGAACTTGCGGAGGCGATGATCCGCCCCTACTCGCCCATCCTCGGGCCTGCGGATGCGCCCGTCACGATCGTCGAATTCTTCGATCCGGCCTGCGAGGCCTGTCGCGCCTTTCATCCCATCGTGAAGGACATCATGGCCGAGCATGGGGAAGCTGTCCGCGTCGTGATCCGCTACACGCCCTTCCACGGCGCGGCATCCGAGGAAGCCATCCGCGTGCTCGAAGCGGCGCGCATGCAGGACGTTTACGTGCCGGTGCTCGAGGCCGTTCTGCGGGAACAGCCGAGATGGGCGTCGCACGGTGCCCCGGCGCCTGGCCTGATCCTTCAGATCGCCGCCACGGCCGGACTCGATGCCGAAGCCGCGCGCACGCAAATGCTGGCACCCGGTGTCGTGGCGATCCTTAACCAGGATCGTGCTGACGTCGAGGCCGTGGGAATTCGCCAGACGCCCACATTCTTTGTGAACGGCAAGCCGCTCGATCCATTCGGGGAGGCAGAGTTGCGTCGTCTGGTGGCCGCCGAAGTCGCTGCCGCGCAAAGCTGAATGGAAAGGGCAGGATCAGAACGATGAAAAAGTATATTTTGACTGGCACACTGGCCGCGCTTTTGACCCTTGGAGGGCTCTCGGTGCCCGCGCTGGCCGGACCCGAGGATGTTGTCGTCGAGAACGCGTGGTCCCGCGCCTCCATCGGGATGAACCGTCCCGGGGCCGCTTACATGACGATCCGCAACACTGGCGACGAGCCGGTGACGCTGATCGGCCTTACAACACCGCTCGCGATGATGCCCGAAATCCACGAGACGAAGACCAATGCCGAAGGTGTGAGCTCCATGAGCCCGGCGGGGGAGATCGCGATCGCCCCGGGCGAGAGCGTCGCGCTCGAACCGGGGGGCCTGCACGCAATGCTGATGCGGCTACAAGAACCGATGACGGAAGGGGACACCTTTCCGCTGACCCTGCTTTTCGACGACGGAGGCGAAGTGACGGTCAAGGTGCCGATCCTCGGAATCGCCGCGCGGGGGCCAGAGGACTGATGCGGCGACGGGCGGTCCTGGGGTACGGCGCGGCTGGTGTCGGGGCGGTCGCCCTGATGCTCTTCGTCGGTTGGTGGCAGGTCGATGGACCCGGTGGACCCGAACCTGTCGGGCAGCGGCCTGTGGCCCTGACCGAGATGGATTTCCGTCTGACGGATCATGAGGGCAACGCGGTCGGGCCGGAAACCCTGATCGGTCGCCCGACGATGGCGTTCTTCGGCTTCACCTACTGTCCCGATGTCTGCCCGACCACGCTTTCTGACATTTCGGGATGGCTCGACGATCTGGGAGACGAGGCCGACGAGATGAACGTGGTTTTCATCACGGTCGATCCCGAGCGCGACACTGTCGAAACGATGGCCGAATATGTCGGCTACTTCCATCCGGCGATCCGCGGCTGGACGGGACCGGAAGAGCAGATAGCGCGCGTCGCGGACGGCTTCCGCGCCACCTACGAGCGAGTACCGGCGGAGAGCGGCGATTACACGATGAACCACACCGCGAGCGTCTTCCTGTTCGCAGCCTCTGGGCGATTCGTCACCATGATCGACTATCACGAGCCCAAAGAATTCGCGGTGCCGAAGATCCGCCGCGCGCTGGAAGAAGAAATGGAGGGGGCGACATGAGGCTCAGAACTTTGGCGGCTTGTGTCGCAATTGCGGGGACGGTTTCGGGAGCGGCTATCGCCATCTCTGATTCCATGTCGAAAGAACCCGTGCCGCCGGAACTTGCCCAGGCAGGTAGCTGGATGCCCCAAGGTCCTGAAGCCCCCCAGAACGTTGACATCCCCGTGACGCTGCCCGCGGCGGCATGGGCAGACGATGCACCCGACCTCAGCCCGCTGCCCCTTCTGCAGGCCGCGTTTGCCGACAGGCCGGTGCAAGCGATCGAGCCACCCCTGTCGACGTGGTCGCGCGACATTGCTCCGGGCGAAACGCTCGATTTCTTGCTGTCAGAGGCCGGTCTTGCGGCACCTGACAGAGCCGAAGTTGCCCTCGCGCTTGGTGCGGAATACGATCTGCGACGGCTGCGGCCGGGGCACTCGGTCACTGTCGCTTCGACCGTGGACGGCAGCCCCCGCACCGTCTCACTCGCCGTCGAGGACGGGGTTCGGATCGAGGTGGTTTTCGGCGAGCAGATGTCCACGCAGGTCGTGGCTCCGGATCCGGAAATCGTAACCCTTGCCGGCGAAGCCATGATCGACAGCTCGATCTTCGCGGCACTCGACGAAGCCGGCATACCCGCCCGTTTTTCCGTGGACCTTGCGCAGATGCTGGGTGGGACCGTGGATTTCCGCCGCGAGATGGCCGGTGGCGAAACACTAAGGCTTCTCTGGCGTGAGGCGCGGGTCGGAGAGGACAGGATCGGACAGCCCGAACTCGCCTTCGCCGCACTGGAGATCGGCGGTTCGCTTTACGAGATCGTATGGCCGGACGACGGCAGCGGTCAGGCGACGATCTACGTCGATGGCGAGGTGCTGCGCGTCTTCGCACAGCCGGTAGAGGGTGCGCGCCTCAGCTCGGTGTTCGGACGCCGCACGCATCCGGTCTTTGGCAACGTCCGGATGCACACCGGCGTCGATTTTGCAGCGGCACGTGGGACACCGGTTCAAGCGACGGCACCGGGGCGGGTCAATTTCATCGGCTGGCGCGGCGGATATGGTCGCGTGGTCGAAATCTTGCACGGCTCCGACACCATGACGCGCTACGCGCATCTGAGCGCCGTGCCGGAAGACTTGGCACAAGGCCAACGCGTTGCGGCGGGAGACGTGATCGGCCGCGTCGGCGCGACTGGCACGGCGACAGGTCCGAACCTGCACTATGAGGTGCTCGTGGATGGGCGCCCGACTGACCCCCTCTCTGACGACCGGCTCGCCGAAGCGGCCGAGAGCGATGCGGATGATACCGCCGCGCTCTCGCGTCTGGCCGAGGCGCGGGCGCTTCTGAATGAAAACCTCGGCAGCGAGATTGCCAAAACGACAACCGAAAGGCTCTGACCCATGAAACGCATGACACAAGTTCTTGCCATCACGCTCGCCCTGTTCCCAGCGGCCCAGGCCCTCGCAGAGGCAACGGCGATCGACGTCCGCAAGACCAACGGATGCGGCTGCTGCCTCTCGTGGATGAAACATCTCGAAGAGAACGGGTTTGTGCCGACCGGCCAGGACATGTTCGGCGGGCTTCTCGTGCGCTTCAAGCTAGACAACGGCGTGCCGCAGCGCATGGTCTCCTGCCACACCGCGCTCATTGACGGCTACGTGATCGAGGGCCATGTACCGGCCGCTGACATCCGCCGCCTTCTCGAGGAGCGCCCGGACGCCGTCGGCCTCGCTGTTCCGGGGATGCCCTATGGCTCGCCCGGCATGGGGCCAGAAGACGACCGCGAGGCCTATGATGTCTTCCTCATCCGCAAGGACGGGTCGACGGAAGTCTTTTCGAGCTACGCCGAAGGATAATCTGGCCCGCCCATGGAAAATCTGTCTCCGATAATGCTCGGCTTTCTCGGAAGTCTTGCCGCCGGATCGCTCACAGCAGTCGGAGCAGTTCCCGTGCTGTTCGGGCGCATCCCGTCTCGGGCCACACGCGATCTGTCGCTCGGCTTCGCTGCCGGTGTGATGCTCGCCGCTTCTTTCTTTTCGCTGATCATCCCGGCATTGGATGCGGCGGAGCCGATGTTCGAAAACGGCGCGATGCCTGCGGCCATCGTATGCGTTTCGATTCTTCTGGGCATGGGGGCTGTCGCCCTGATGAACGAAAAGCTGCCGCACGAGCACTTCAAGACGGGACGCGAAGGGCCCGAAGCGGCGTCTTTGCGGCGGGTCTGGCTGTTCATCATCGCAATCACGATCCACAACTTCCCCGAAGGCCTTGCGGTTGGGGTCGGCTTCGGATCCGGAGGTATGGAGGGCGGTCTGCCGCTCGCCATCGGCATCGGGCTTCAGAATGCGCCCGAAGGATTGGCCGTCGCTGTATCTCTGCTGGGCGAGGGATATCCGAAGCTGCGCGCCTGGGGCATCGCGGCGCTGACGGGCATGATCGAGCCGATTGGCGGTTTGCTCGGGGCCGGCATCATCACACTGTCGGAACCGCTGCTTCCATGGGGTCTGGCCTTTGCCGCGGGCGCAATGCTCTACGTCATTAGCCACGAAATCATCCCCGAAACCCATCGCAGCGGCCATCAGAACAGGGCGACGCTCGGTCTCGCAGTCGGGCTCGTTCTGATGCTGTTCCTTGATGTCTGGTTGGGATGAGGCAATGTCACTAAACAAGGTATCTCCGATGATCGGCGTCTTCGCAGCACTTGCTGCGTTCGCGATCGATCAGATCACCAAAGCCATTGTCGTTGCGAATGCCGTCACTTTAAGCGCCGGAATTCCCGTGTTTCCGGGATTCAACCTCGTCTTTTATCGTAATGACGGCGTGACTTTCGGGATGTTGGGCGGCGCGCCGTGGTGGAGCCTCATCGCTTTCGCTCTTGCCATCTGTGTTTGGCTGGGGGTTATGCTGTTTCGCGCCGACAATGCGGTGGAAACGCTTGCCTACGGTGCGATCATTGGCGGAGCCCTGGGCAATGTCATCGATCGTGTGCGGTATCGGGCTGTAACAGACTTTCTCGATTTCTACATTGGCACAACACATTGGCCTGCCTTCAACTTGGCCGATGTATTTGTCGTCAGTGGCGTGGGGCTCTTGCTCGCCGCGCCATGGATCAGCGCGCGGCGTTCGATCAAGTCGTGAAGCCGGAAATTCTGAACCGCATCGCTCTGCGCCACCGTTTGCTTTCGCGGATGACGCTTGGTTTCGCCGCCGGGGCGATGACCGTTCTGACTTTCCCGCCTCTTTCGATTCTCCTGCTCGTTCCCGTTGCCTATTCCGCGTTGTTTGTCGGGCTTCGCGATCTCTCCTTCGGGCGCGCTTTCCTCGTCGGCTGGGCGTTTGGTCTCGGCCAGTTCGGTTTCGGGATTTGGTGGATCGCGGAAAGTTTCTACGTCGAGGCCGAGCGGTTTGGGACGATGGCGATTCCGGCGGTCGCGGGATTGTCCGCAGGTCTCGCGATTTTCCCAGCCATTGCCGCTGCGCTTTTTGCCGAAATCGCGCGGCGCGGAGCCATGGGCAGTCTCTTGGCCTGCCTCCTGTTCGCGACCTCCTGGACCGTGGCCGAGTGGTTGCGTGGTCACGTTCTGACAGGGTTTCCCTGGAACCTGGCCGGTTACGCACTTGTAGACTACGCCGCCCTTCGCCAGACCGCCGCCTGGGTCGGAAGCTATGGGCTAAGCTTTCTCACCGTGTTCGTCGCGGTACTCCCTGGCGCGGCTGCTATGGCGTCCGGGCGGCAACGATTGACCATCTCGCTCATGGCGCTGGCCGGAATCGCGACGATGTGGGCTGTCGGCACGCTGCGCCTCCAGTCGGATGCACAACAGCCACCCGGTGTCGACCTGCGCATCGTCCAGGGCAACATTCCACAAGAGGAGAAATGGGCTCCCGAGAACCGCGAGGCGACCTTCGCGCGCTATCTTGAGCTTTCAACCCGGCCCGGCGATTTCGACGTGCTTCTCTGGCCGGAAACCGCCTTTCCGGGTTTCCTCGATGAGGATACGGAGGCACGGGCCCGCATTGCCGCAGCGCTACCAGACGGCAGAGTGCTGCTTACCGGTGTGCCGGACCGTGTACCGAGCGAGGATGGCACCCGATATTTCAACACGGTCCAGGCATTTGACGAGACCGGCGAGATCCTGACCGGATACGCGAAACACCATCTCGTGCCCTTCGGCGAATATGTGCCATTCCGCGGCTGGTTGCCCATCGAGCGGCTCACGGCGGGTCTGGGCGATTTTACGCCCGGACCGGGCCCGAGAACGCTTGCGCTTCCGGGTGTGCCGCTGGTCGCCGTGGCGATCTGCTATGAGATCATCTTCCCAGGGCATGTGGTCGACGACCTGTTCCGGCCGGACTGGATTTTCAACGCGACAAACGATGCCTGGTTTGGCACCAGCATCGGACCCGAGCAGCATCTGGCTTCCGCACGTATGCGCGCCGTAGAGGAAGGCCTTCCAGTCATCCGAGCCGCGAATACGGGCATCTCTGCGGTCATCGACGCGAGCGGAGAGATCGTTGCGCGGCTCGATACCGGCGAAACGGGCATCATCGACGCTAGCCTGCCCTCCGCGCGACCGCCGACACTCTACGCGAGCTTCGGGGACTGGATGCTGTTGGCGCTCATCTTGGCTTCGTGGAGCTGGGCAATGGCGCCAATGCGACGGCTCACTACCGCCGCATGAGAAAGACCGTCATGCAAAGATGTGGATAGGTGTCCCGTCCTTCACCATTGCATAGATGTCCTCGATCTCCCGATCCGTGACCGCGATGCAGCCAGCTGTCCAGTCGCGGACATTTGTCGGGTCGATGCCGGGGCGTGGGCCACCATGGATGAAGATGTCGCCGCCGGGGGAAAGGCCCTGCGCTTCGGCAAAGGCGATGTCGGCCTCGTTCGGATAAGAGATGCCAATCGAAAGATGGTAGGTGCTGTTGGGGTTTCGCCTGTCGATTGTGTAAACTCCTTCCGGAGTCCGGCCATCCCCCTCGAATTGTTTGTGACCCTCAGGAGCGAAACCCAGCCCGACCGGATAGGTTTGCAAGACGCGATCGGCTCCGTCGAGAACAAGCAAGCGCTGTCCCTTGTAAAGCCGAACACGGGTGACTTCGGGTCCGTCATAGCTGCGGAACTTGCTGGCACACCCGGACAGAAACGCTACCAGCCCGCCCAACAGGACGGCGCGGCGGGGAAATCGGATGGTTTTCACTGCTCGATGCCTCTTTCGTGAGGTCTGTTATGGACATTACGTTACCTTGCAAATGCTGCGTGATCAATGTCCGTGGGCAAGCGCGGCCTTTGCCATCTGTGGGCCAACCTGCTCACCGCCGGACGGCGGCGCCTTGGCCTCTTGGCTGTTCAGCAGGCGCAGGGCATTGGCCACCACCAGCAATGACACTCCTACGTCGGCTGCAATCGCGCCCCACATCGATGCCAGTCCGAACGCGGTAGCGACAACGAAAACGCCCTTGGTCGCCAAGGAAATACCGATGTTCTGATGAATGATCGACATTGTCCGGCGCGAATGACCGATCAGCCAAGGCACCTTGCCGAGATCGTCGGTCATCAGGGCTATATCCGCCGTCTCGATTGCCGCGTCCGAACCAACGGCACCCATTGCGATGGCGTAATGCGCGCGCGCCATGGCCGGGGCGTCGTTGACCCCGTCGCCGATCATGGCCACCATGTCATGCGTTTCGACCAGTTCTTCGATGGCAGTCACCTTGTCTTCGGGCAGAAGCTCGGCACGGACCTCGTCGATGCCGACCTCGGCTGCAACAGCGCGCGCTGTCCGCTCGTTATCACCGGTCAGCATGACGATGGTCTTCACACCCTGCGCGTGAAGCTGCGCCACGATGCCTTTGGCATCCGGGCGGATACGGTCGCGCAATTCCAAGATGCCGGTGACACCGGTGTCGTCGCCCACGGCAACAAGGGTGCTGCCAGCCCCTTCGATGCGGTCGCGCAAATCCTTCGGAATGGCGTCGCCGAAACCCTTCTCCTCGGCAAACCGGTCCGACCCCAGCCAGATCGACCGGCCGTCTGTGCGTCCTTCAAGTCCCCTGCCCGGAACGGTTCGGGTATCTTCCGCGGCGGATACCTTGATGCCGTCGGCTTCTGCCCGCGCAAGAATGGCGCGCGCCAAGGGATGCGAGGAACGTGCCTCCAGCCCAGCGGCGA